>JBEKYG010000479.1:0-4781 GCA_049511215.1 Acidobacteriota bacterium
GTAATTCGTGAATGTCCTCGGTCTGCCGCACAGCTTGCCGTGCGGCCGCGACTAATTGATGGTCAGTTCTTCGTGGTCTTGCCATAAAGAAACAGTACCATAATTAGTCTCATCTTGGAAGCAAATTAGAATAAGAGCGAGCTTCGCAAGCATCCATTGCTCCGCAATTTGGCCATTTTGAAGATGCCACATGGCAAGAATCCTTTTCGTGTGCTGGACGAGGAATGGGTTGCTCTGAACGAACTGATCTCCAAAGACACTCTTAATATCTTCACCTTTTACAGGCAGGAGGAAAACCGATTCACGAACGGTCTGGTTTCGCTATTGGAACTCTCAAGGCATAGCGGTGCACCACTCGCCAAGTCGTTCTTCAACACGCTACTTCCTATTGATCTGAAAGAGGAAGTCACAGCGTTTCGCGTGCTTCGGGGTATCGACGGGACTGCAGACGCCGAGATGTGCGGGAGGCAAAGTTGCATTCGGTTCGAGATGAAGATCGAGTCGGGCACATTGCGGGAAGACCAGGTGAGTGATCATCTGGACCGATTGGAGCGGTCCCCGGAAACCCTCTTCGGCGCTAAGCAGAAGTTACCCACTATCGTTTGATTGAAGTTATCCAGACGAAGAACGCAGTTTGTGGAGAGATGATCAGGGAAGATAGACTCGATATCATCCACGCCGCAGGCGTGCGGAGGGCATCATCCACGCCGCAGGCGTGCAGGGGGGAATCAGGACATCAGGCGGGACATCAGCCGGGTTTTGATTGCCCGGATGTGTTGGCGATCGTGTTGTCGTGGTCGGCCTGGATTTTTCTGAGTTTATGCTTGAGATAGTCACCGTATTCGCCCGGCAATGGAGTGGTCATTACCTCCTCGATCACCGGGACGAAGTAAGCCAGTGAGCGGACCGGAGCGAGCGGCGCGGCATCCGGAGCGCGAAGACATCGACGAGCGGTGGCGAGCAGAAAAGCAGCTTCGATCGTCTGAAGAGAAACCCCGCGGTTATAAAGTTCAACGGCCAAACGCCGGTCTTCCCGACGCACCCGGTCGAGAGTTCCAGGGGTGCGGCAGTAAAGCTCCAGAAGCTGTTTTATGTACTGCTTGGGATCCGATGTTTTGGCTTCCATGTCACTTTCCCTCCCGCCAATGATCCGATGCCGCGACCAGCTCAAAACAAACTTCTTAACCTTGAGGGTCCCTGAGGGACGGGCCATCGATCGTGACGGTATGGCAGTAATGCCGGAGGCGGCCGAGCAGAGCGTCGACCATCTGCGGATTGCCCAGGAAGTTGGACCACTCGTCATATGATAAATTTGTGGTAATGATCGTTGGCCGTTGGCGGTATCGCTCTTCCATGAGTTTGAAAAAAATGTTCGCCTGTTCCGGCTTTATGTTGAGGTACCCCATCTCGTCGATCAGGAGCACGTCGAGTTTCACCCGCCGATTGAGGAGCTTGCGTGAGGAGCGGTCGGCCAGGGATGCGTACATCTCATCGAACAGGTCCTGAGCGCGGACGAACTGGCCACGATAGCCGTTCTCGAGCGCTTTGAGCAGAATGCCGCCGGCCAGTCCGGTTTTGCCCACGCCGGTTTTACCGATGAAAACAATGTTTTCCACCTTCGGAATGAAGTCCAGTTCCGCGAATGCCCGGATCTGCCGGCGATTGACGCCGGGCTGTTTGGCGTAGGGGAATGTTTCCAGAGTCCAGAGTTCCGGCAGGCGCGCCCGCTTGATGCGTGCCTGAAGAGACGGTTGCTGACGGGAGTGCCACTCCGGGCGCAACAGCCTGACAAGAAACTCTGTGTAGGATAGATCTTCTTTCTCGGCGGCTCGGAGTTGCTCGGCATAGATCTCGAGCATGCGCCTGAGGTGCAGGTTCTTCATCAGCTGTTCGAGTTCTTCGGTCATCATTTTCTCCTTGAGGTTTATTTTGGCTTGGTATCGAGCTGAAAAAAGTCGCTAGCAATGCGGCGCAGGATCATGCGCTCCAGCCGGTCCAGATCGTAAAGCCCGTAATGTGCGGCTTCGGCCACGGCCGCAAGAAAAGCGTCGCGGGGGTATTCGCGAGCCATGCGCAGCAGTTGGCGCAGGGCAAGCGTCAGGTATTTTCGCCCGGCTTTCTTTAGAGCCGCTACGTAACCGGCGATCTCGGGAACCACTTCGCCGAGCATCTTCTCTTCCGGACGGGGATCGGTTCTCTTAATTCCTTGGCCGCGTACCGGGCGATGCTCGGACAGTGTGATTCTCTTGCCCATCGAGTCGATCACGCGCTCATGGCAAACTGATTGCCGAAGTCCGCACTGGATTTCGATTCGATCCTTATTTTCCCGGACCTCGACCTGGCACCCGATCCAAGCCACCGGGACCGAGTAACGGTTCGTTTGCACCGCCACATACCCCTCCACATCGACGATGCGATGATGCAGCCGGTAAACCTCGGGCACCCAGACAGGCAAAGGCTTAAGATGCGGACGCTCGGTGACAAACAACTCCCTGGGAATCGCCCGGATGTGCTTTTTATAGGTGCTGTTTACCTGGTCACACCAAGTGCGCGCCCGCTGGTTGAGATCGTTCCAATCGGCGAAGTCCCGCCCGGCGAGAAAGTTTTTCTCGATAAAGAAAAACGGTCTCTCGACGCGGCCCGACCGGTTGGCATCGCCGATTTTATGAGCGCGAAACTCGAAGCTGTAGCGCTCGGCGAAAGCTGCCATCTCCGGCACGGGGATCATGTCCGGCCCCGTGCCGCGCAACACCACGACGTGGGTATTGTCGATCATCATGACCCCACAGCTGCCGCCAAAATATTTCAACGCCTCGGTAAGAAAAACCTTGCAGTCGAAGCGCTGAAAGGTCGGGTAGAACTGGAAAAACAGCATGCGCGAATAGCACAGCACTGCGGAAGCGGTCTGCACGGGGCGCAGCTGGCCGGCCATCCTGACTTGGTGCGGAGAAGTATCATGCTGCGTCTCGACTCCGGGCTCGAAGTTGTACTGTCCTGCCGGGAGCTTGGGCTGCTGCCCGATTCCCTGGCGGCGACAGAAAGCGGTCAGGGCCGGATAGGACAGGTGCGCACCTGCCGCCAGCAACTCCTCATGGACCCGGACCAGATTCCCTTGGCAGGAAGCATACAGTTCCAGGATCTCCTGCCGGTGTGGCTCCGCTTTCTCGGTACGGATGATGAGCGGCGGCACAGTCGATTGCGAGCGGATCACTTTGTTGATCGCCTGCCGCGAAACTCTCAGCGCCCGTGCAATCTGACGCTTGCCCACACCCTTGCGATGAAGCTCCAGGATTGCTGTCCGCTGACTCTGACTCAACATAACCGTTCTCCTTTTGGATTTTGTCCGATAGCCGGGTGAGATCGTCTATGGCCTGCTGCAGGCACAACCACGTGCTCTCGCGCTCGGCCTCATCCATCGTTGCGGCCGCTTCGCGCCATTGGCGTGCGGTACGCCGCGCAATGGCTCCGACCATGTCCAGGTTTCGTACCAACTCTTCGGCGGCACGCACCGACACCGGATCTTCCTGCTCGATCTCGCGCCTGGCGCGCAGGAATAGCTTCGGATCCGCGATGACACGTTGTCGTACGGAGGGGGCTCCATTGCGCCAGGCCGCATACAGGATGCCCACTTCCCGGGTACTGAGCTGACTATGGGCAATCTCTTGCGCGAGGCGTTCGCAGTCATACTGGTTGGCGCGCGCGATTGGCGTCAGGTACTTCATGGCCGAGTGCGCTCCGATTTTCCCGAGCCGTACGAGCTGCTGGACAGACTCGGGCAACTCGCGCACCAGAGCCAGGCGGCGCGAAACCCACGACACGCTTCGGTCGAACCGCCGCGCAAGATCCTCCAGGCTGAGTCCGAAGCTGCGATGCAGCTCGGCCAGCAGCCATCCCTGCTCGAGTGCCGTTTCTCCTTCCGCCGTACGCAGGGACCGGTCCAGTATCAAGGCCTCGGTTTCGTCCATGTCCCAAACCGTGGCATGTACCGTATCGTGCCCGAGGCGTTGAAGCGCCCGGATCCTCTTGTAGCCGTCGATGACCAGGAACCGGTTCGAATCTTCCGGCAGGCGAATGACGACAATGGCAACCTGCTGCCCTCGGTCGGCCAGGGAAGACAACAGCCGCCGTTCGCGCTCCGGGCGTCGCACTCGAAGCCCTTCGTGGCGCAAATCGAGCTGGTGAAACTCGAGATCCATGTCACTTCTCCTTCATGCCGTTGTCCATGGCCCAACCATATCTGAAGTCCGATCTGGTCTTTCGCGGCTACCGGGGAAGTGGTCCCGGATCTCAAGAAGAATCAACGAGTTGAGCTTGGAACTGGTCTTTCGAGGGCGGCAGGGGAAGTGTCCCCGGATCCCTTGATGAATCAACTACTTGTCCCTTTAACTGGTCTTTCGCGGCCCGAAGCAATACGGCACCCATGGCGCCGATAAAATCCGCGCCTTTGACGCCGAATTCATCTTGTGCAATGTCCCAGGGAAGATTTGATAACGGATGCGGTAACCGTAATGGTTCCGGCGTTCGTGCAGATTCAGAACGCGCCTGAATCCGCCACGCCACGAAATAATCGGGATTCCAGGCGCGCCACGCTGCTTGGGTCTTTTTGCGACGAAGGACCTGACATTCAGGCCGACCGCATGTGTGCTGGCGATCGCCTACGCGGACGTCAGGCCGGAACCATTTACGACAGATTCGGCAGGGTTTTTTCTTAGCATCAGGCATGGTGACTCATCGTCACCATTCAAGGAGCGGGACCGATCAGGTTATCTGGGGAGAACCGG
>JBEKYG010000480.1:0-4767 GCA_049511215.1 Acidobacteriota bacterium
TCTTCTCTTCCTTTTTCTCTTCGTGGATACCTACGAAACCGTCAGCTTTGTTGAGTCCGTGTCGCGCGGCGCTCCAAGCCGGGGTGCGCCATTACCTGATACTTCTACCCGCTGCTCACGCAGCTTGTTTGGACTATCCATCGCCAAAGGGGAGACGAGCGAGTTTACCCTGACATTCTCTCCGCCGCCGTCGCTTTCGAAAGAGGCGTTCGAAAAACAGGTTGGCCTTGCGGACAAGGAACTCGCCAAGCTAAAGGGACCGATGGAATCATAGCGATCAGGATAGGCCCATGCCATCGACCGCTGCGCTACCGGCTGTCTCCATGCAGGGCCTGACCAAGCGTTACGGGCGGCTGACTGCCGTCAGAGATCTGACTCTCGAAGTCTATCAAGGCGAGATTTTCGGTTTCCTCGGTCTCAACGGGGCCGGCAAAACCACGATGGGCCAGATTGGCCTCGAGCAATTTCCGTTCCGTGATGTCCCTGCGCACCTCGATAACCTGGTGGATTTCATTCGCCTCGTTCCGCACCGGGGAGGAAAAGACCTCGACGTACCTTTCCTTGCCATCCGGCCCAACCGCCGTCTGAACTTCCTTATGAACCTGTCCATTGTCGAAGGTGTGCTTGCAGGCGGTGGTGTCGTATTCATGGGACTCGCCCGTGCCGCCACCCGTGGCGGCGCAATCGGGGTCCAGGAGCGCCTGGTTGCGGAAATGGGCCGCGTTGGCCGTTACGACCCGATAGTCCCGGTCAAGCACAATAATCTCATCATCGATATTATTGATGATGCTCTCGAGGTAATCCTTACTCCCCTGAATTTCCTCCATCGCGGTTTCCAGTCGGCCTGACATTGCGTTGAAGCTCTCGGCCAGCTGGGTGAACTCGTCGTTGCCGGGCATCTCAACGCGCTTAAACTTGCCTTGTCCGATCTGTTCCGTTGCCTCCCCCAACCGCCTCAACTTACGCAGGACCAAATGGTTGAGCACGATATACAAAACGCCGATGGTCAGCGCCAGCATCGCCCCCCCATGGCGAGCATGCGCAACGCACCGGCTTGAATCTGCTTTTGGAGTGTGTCCTGCGAAAAGTCCATGATCAGGATGCCGTTGACCGTCGAGCGGGGATCGTGGCATGAGGTGCAGTTCGGACGATTTTGGATCACAGTCACCGTCCGATAGTAGCGATGGCCTTGGGCGTCCTTGAGAGAAATCGTGTCCTCCAGGGCGAGCGAGGAATGGCACTCACGGCATCCGGGCTCTGTCTGACGCGAAAGCATTCGTCCCAATTCCGAGCTGTCCGAGGAATGGACTACCTTGTTGTCAGGATTGATGACCATGATTTTCCGGGCATCACCGATCTCGGATAGCCGGGCGACGATCTGAGTCAAATCGTGGTTGCGCCGCTCGAGGACGGAGACCTCGATTTGATGAGTGAGAATTCGTCCCATGTTGGTCGTGGAGTTCTCCATGGTCTCCAGCAATTGGCTCTCATGATAGCGCAGGAAAAGCACGAAAAACGGAATGCCGACGAGCATGAGCATGGAGACCAGCCCGGCGATGATTCTGAAACTGAACCGATGGAATAAAGGAACAGCGGCTGGCTTCATGATCTCCTTCATTGAGATCCAGGGAACCTGATGTGCCACAAATTGCCGGCTGACTTCGCCAGGACAAGACAGTGGACAGCACCCGCATTTCAGTGCGCGGGGCCACGGCATGATTTGAAAACCGCCTGGATCTCGGCTCAGGCCGTGCCTGACAATTTGTCATAGTGCTGCCGCGCGAGCTAACCCGAGCTTTCGAATCCAGGCTGATCTTCTGGATGCGGCCGAGGCGCTAAGTCACTGACAATCTCTATAATCTGTCATTATTATAGAATATGTGAAATAAAACGGCGTGTTTCTCTTTGGCAATTCGCTGCCCGTCCCGATGCCTGCCCTGAATCCGCCGATTTTCCAGCCACCGCACCTGACTTTTCCCTTGTGCCGCATGATTAAAAGTCCTATAGATCTTGAGGTCTTCTTGATTCAATTTTCGTAACAGTTCACGTAGTCTCATTCTCAGAGAACTGAACAACGAACGCAAAGACGCAAAGAAGCAGAGGCGTGAAGGATGCTTTGTCAATATGTGTGATGCCCTGGGCATGGCTCTTGATCCCACTTGAATCATGCGTTTGCGGCTTTGCTTCCTTGCGTCTTTGCGTTTGTTTGGGATTCACATGAAATCCGCGATACCCTGAACTGTTACCAATTTTCGGGATTGGCCATATTACACACGATTGGACTCATTCCAGGGAGGGATGGGAATGGCCCTGTATCTTTGTCGTTGGGAGAATGGAGACTTCTCCATTATTCAGGCAAAAAACAGAGAGCATGCAATCGAGATGCTGGATGAGGAGGCAAATGCCGAAGGGCTGCCGTTGTATGCGATCACGGACTTCATGGCTCACTTCCGACTCACCGACGAGGGAGTAGTCGAACTCGAGGGATTCGGAGAAATCTTTGGAGATCATGTCAGGGAGCGCGTTCATCCGGTTTTGGGGGAACTGGACGTCTCCCCATACGACGCTGCGCCAGAAGACCAAGCCCGGATCCAAGCAGCGGTCAAACTGGAACGCGGCCGCGCAAAAGCGGAACCATCACCCGCGCCGGACACGGAACTTGGAAAGCATGTCAAGGCTCAGATGGACCTGCCCACATCCGTCATCAACCGATATACCCATGCTACGGCAAGAGAGGCGCTCAGGAAAATCAAGCCAAAAGGCAAGCCCAGCTGAACCATGGTGAACGAGAATCGGCGCGACCGCTCTCTGCTTGGCCTGGGGCACCTGCCTGGCGGTCCTGCTGGACGAGCACAAGCCTCCCGATCCGCGCGTCGGATCCGCGGAGACCAGCATGATCACCGACTCCGAAATGAAGCGCATCAACCTTGAGTTTTCCTCCAATCTGGCGCGCCTGATCCGCATGCTGCATGAAGACGAAGCAGGCTGTTACCGCCTGCTCCACCTGGCTCGGCAGCATCTTGCCATGCCCCGATTGCACGGCCGGCAGTGCGCCGAGCCTCTATGGTGTAGTTGCTGCACAACTCGAGACTTTTCTGGAAAGGCAACACCGCCGCGACCGCATAGTGCCCCGGTTCGTGGAACGTGAGCTTCGGTCGTTTCTGGAATGCGGCATTCAGGGTCCCTGCTGGGATATCCAGGCTTACGGCAACTCAGAACATTATGCAGCTTATTTGGACTATCGTGCCGGCACCGGCGCCGCAGTCACGAAGGTCAACCTCCGGCCTGGCCGGTGGCGCGGATCTCGTCCATCTCTTGCCAGTACGCCGCAAGACGCTCGCGGCCAAGGTCTGTCAGCCGATAGCGCGTACGCGGAATCTTGCCTTCGAAGCTCTTGGAGATGGCAACGTAGCCGGCTTCCTCCAGCTTGCCTGCTTGTACTGACAGATTGCCATTCGTCAGACCGAGTGTAGACAGCAGGAACTTGAAGTCAGCCTCCTTAACGCCGGACAGGAGCATCATGATCCGCAGTCGGGTAGGCTGATGGATGTTAGGGTCGGGTTCAAGCATGCTGTCCGCCCCCCGTCTCATCGTCCTCCGGGCGGCGCGCCAGGCTGCGGAGCCTGCGCAGGGCAACGCGGCTGTAGACATGCGATGCCAGGGCGGCAATTGCGCCGTACCCGACTGGGAGCAACAGCATGTTCACCGCGTTCGGCTCACCGCTGAACGGATGCACATCGGCAAGCGCCAGCACCGCGTGGATCACCAGCAGCCCGGGCCACAGCAGCATGAACGGGGCTGCCATGCCGCCTTGCCTTGCCCACATGTAGAGCAGGAAAGGAACAAAATAGATCGCCATGATCGGGACCATGTGCCGAAACGCGGTCTTAAAGGCAAAGCCGGCTGGGACGGACAGGGCCACGCAGAGCCCGAAGGCAATAACGACCACCAGGTCCGCACGGGAGCGCCCGCACGGCTTGGCGGCCGCCACGGCTGTGCCTTCGGCGCCGTAGAGACGACCGGACAGCGCGCCGATCAATCGGCGCATGCGGCGAGGCGCCACCAGCCAGACCCACAAGGCGCAAGCCGCCAGCGACACCGCGCAGAGCGCCAAAGCTGCGGCCTTGTGGCCAGTCTGCCCTTCGCGGCTTGCCAGCGTGCTCGATCCGCCGATGACCGCCGCAGCGAGGAGAAACAGGCCCAGACCGACGAGGACCGGGAGAGTCCGGTTGTGAGCATAGCGCCTCACCCACTTGGGAATCTCGCGCACCCTATCCGGGGTGTCAGGGGCATCATCTTTGATCTCTGTTTTCATTGGAATCGCCTCCATTCTCACTACTTGATTAAACGCAAATTAGTTTATAATATAAACTGGTTTTCGAGTCAACAAGCATTTCGGAGGGCTGACTAGCCGTGGAGACCACACAACACAGGAGGACGGTCGAGAAAACGGCGTGCCCGGCGAACCCGGTGTCACAAGGGGGACAGGAGGCGTCTGGAATGTCCCACGATCAAGTATATGCCGAGATTGAGGAGGCTCTCGGGCTTGTACCAAGCTTCTTCGCTCGGATGCCGGATGCCACGGTGGAGTTTGAATGGAAGCTGTTTCGGGATTCCGACGAGAACGGAGAAATCGTTTTCCGGCATGTGGCTTTACCCAGCGACGCTGAAGTGGCTCGGGTGACCGAGCGGGTTTGCCGCCAGGTCTCTAAGCTCCTCGATCGCCGCGGCTTGGGGCCGCAAGCCAGTCATGAGGAACCCGATGCC
>JBEKYG010000481.1:0-4758 GCA_049511215.1 Acidobacteriota bacterium
CGCGGCGGGTTCGGGTCGGCGTAAGGCGCGGGACCGGCAGTCGGGACACTGGGGGTGAATAGAGCAGGCCGAGGATACCATCGACCGGATCGGATACGACGGCGACTCGGCAGCGCTCGCGGCGGCGTGCGGTGCATACGTGCAGGTGTGGACGGCGGCGATTGCGGATTGCCTGCGGGGGTTTCGTGTGGCACGCCGGGTGGTCCAGACGCAATTCTTAAGCTGAGAGAAAGGGTGAGCGAGACCTATGCAGTCAGTTTTGAGCTGCTACTTCCCCGAAGCCCGTTTTCTCGGGAGGGTGCCGATCTCCGGTATCCGACTCACTCGCGCAAGTGCTGCGAATTCAGCTACCCAGGGCCGAGCCGGGTCGACTATAATCGCGGCAAATTCAGGTCGTTCTGATTGCAGTGCGCGAATCGCCTGTGGAGGGATTCTCCATGATCGGCAAGACCATTTCTCACTATAAGATCCTGGAGAAGCTTGGCGGCGGCGGCATGGGTATCGTCTATAAAGCTGAGGACCACAAACTCAAACGCACCGTTGCCCTGAAGTTCCTGCCTGATGAGGTGTCCAAGGACCCACACACGCTGGAGCGGTTCCAGCGCGAGGCGCAAGCGGCTTCGGCGCTGAATCATCCCCACATCTGCACGATCTACGACATCGACGAATCCGATGGCCGAACCTTCATCGCCATGGAACTGCTCGAAGGCCAGACTCTCAGGCAGCACATCGCTCGCGGCGCCTTCCAGACCGAAGAGTTGCTCGACCTGGCCATTCAGATTGCCGACGCTTTGGATACGGCCCATGCAAAAGGCATCATCCATCGCGACATCAAGCCCGCCAATATCTTCGTCACCGAACGCGGGCAGGCCAAGATCCTCGACTTCGGGCTAGCCAAGCTCCCTGCCATGCGGCGACAGGCTACAGAAACTACGGCCGCTGCCGAGGAGTTTCTCACCAGCCCGGGCAGCGTGATGGGCACCATCGCTTACATGTCTCCCGAACAAGCCCGCGGCGAGGAACTCGACGCCCGCTCTGACCTGTTCTCGTTCGGTGTTGTCCTCTACGAGATGGCCACTGGCCAGCAGGCATTTACCGGCAACACTTCGGCTGTGATTTTCGATGCCATTCTCCACAAAGCCCCCGCTTCGCCGGTGCGTTTGAATCCTGAGCTTCCGAATGAGCTGGAGCGCATCATCAACAAGGCTCTCGAAAAGGAGCGCAACCTGCGTTGTCAGAGTGCTTCCGAATTGCGCACCGATTTGCAGCGCCTGAAACGCGATCGCGATTCGGGACGCAAGGCAGTGCCGACCGCATCGGAGCCTGCTCGTATTAAATCTCTCGCCGTGCTTCCGTTTGCCAATCTGAGCGCGGACAAGGAGAACGAGTATTTCAGCGACGGACTGGCCGAGGAGATCATCAACGCTCTCACGCGGCTGCCGGGACTGCGTGTGATAGCACGCACATCGTCATTTTCGTTCAGGGGCAAGGAGGTTGATGTTCGCAAGATCGGCGCCGAACTTAATGTGGAGAACATCCTGGAAGGGAGTGTGCGCAAGGCTGGCAACCGGATCCGCGTCACCGCGCAGCTGGTGAGCGCGGCTGACGGCTATCACCACTGGTCGGAGCGCTACGACCGCGAGATGACGGACGTGTTCGCCATCCAGGACGAGATCACGGCGGCCATCGTGCAGAGCCTGAAGATCGAACTGTTGAAAGCTCCGCACAGTGCGGACCGCGGCCCTGCGAACTTCGAGGCGTACAATGAGTGCCTCAAGGGCCGCCACTGTCTCAACAGACGGATCAAAGAAGATCTGT
This sequence comes from Acidobacteriota bacterium, assembly GCA_049511215.1. GTDB lineage: Bacteria > Acidobacteriota > UBA6911 > UBA6911 > UBA6911 > JAFNAG01. The sequence continues at coordinate 1,819 of JBEKYG010000481.1, forward strand.
TGAGAAGTGTCAGGTTCTTCGAGCGGGCGCTGGTGCTCGACCCAAAGTACGCACCGGCGTATTCCGGCCTCGCAGATTCGTACAACATACTCGGCGCGGGCGACTACGCGGTGCTCCCCCCCGGCGAGGCGTTTCCCAAAGCCAAGCAGGCGGCAATAAGGGCGCTGGAGATCGATCCGTCGCTCGCAGATGCGCACACGGCACTGGGCTGGGCCGAGACGGTATACGACTGGGACTGGAGCGGCGGCGAGCGGCATTACCTGCGGGCCATCGAGCTCAATCCCGGCTATGCGACCGCACACCACTGGTACGGATTGCACCTTGCTGTCCGCGGAAGATTCGACGAAGCCGTGGTCGAAATGGCGACCGCCCGCCATCTCGATCCATTGTCTCCGATCGTCAACTCGGACGTCGCCTGGGTTCTTCATCGCGCCCGTCGCTACGACGAAGCAATCGCGCAATGCCGACACACGCTCGAACTGGAGCCAAGCTTCTCGGTCGCCCACTGGAATCTCGGCCAGAGCCTGAGAGAAAAGGGGATGCTCGCAGACGCAGTCGCCGAATTCGAGAGAGCGGACGAGCTGTCAGGCGGCAGCCCGGTGTTCCGGGCCGCATTGGCGCACGCGCTCGCGCTGTCGGGCAAGAGAGACCAAGCCTTGGAGATTCTCGAAGAATTCAGAAGTCAATCCAGAACACGATTCGTGGCGCCGCACGCCATGGCGCTGATCCACATCGGGCTCGGCGATCGCGAGCAGGCGTTGCAGTGGCTGGAACGGGCCTACGAGGAACGGTCTGACTTCGTCATCGAAGCGAACGTCGATCCAGTGCTGGACCCGCTGCGCAATGATCCTCGTTTTCGAGAGCTGATGCAGCGCCTCGATTTCTAGGCGGTTCCACTTCCGTCACTTGAGTCTGACATCGGTCCGCAAATCTGTCTCCGGCGGCACGCGAGGGATAACGCAAGGCTGGTCCGATCTCATTCTTGTTTACGGGTGATTGAGCTCCACCTCTGTCCCATAAATGCCGATGAACGTGCTCCATTGATGCCGCGTCGCGGTCGTAGTGGAGCCATGCGAGCGAAATGGGCGCGTGAATCGGACCCGGATTCCTTGCATGATCGACGATTTTCGGCCGGAGCACTTCCGATAGAAATCGAGCGTAAACCGGAAAAGCGAGCCTTACTCCCGCGAAGTCCCGATCTAGGAAGTGTGTGTTGGCGCGCAGCGGCCGATGTCACATATGCCAGAACGCGGTTCTTGGACCGAATCGTAGTTTCCGGTTATGCCACTACTCAGCCACAGAGCTGTGATCGCGATCATAAACATCAGCAATGCTATAAGATACGGAGATTTTATGATGGCACAAGCAATGGCTATTTAAAACGAGTAACCGGAATTTTATAAAGCCGCCGGGCCTCTAAGGACGCGTACGCCACGACATCCGAACGCTCCCGATCTATCCTGCCGAATGCCAGCCTAGTACTCCAGTGATCCCTCGTATCTAAAGTCGGAGACTTTGAACACCATATTGAGAATAAGGGGTCTTGAAGCCTCAGAACTTGTGAGTTTCGCGAAGAACCGCACTTTCCCACTTTCTGCCGCGATGAACGGCACGCCGTTAACGGTGCGCGGAAACATAAACTTCGCTCCCAACCCATCGCTACTTGGTGCCTTGTAGTCTTCGAGAAACAGACGCTTACCATTGTTGAGCTCAAGGAAAGTATTGTTCTTCAGCGTGCCGACAGTCGCACCGTTGAACAGCTGCATTACTGGCCCAGAAAACCTCTGGTTTTTGGACTCGAAGGTAATCGCTACGAGAATCCACTGGTCGAACTTGCTTTCAACGAAATCGCGCAGTCCTTTGAGCAGCTGGGGATCTGCGTTCTGTTGGTGCAATTCTGCAACTCGGGCAAACGCCTGGCGGACGGGCTTAGCAGAGAGGAACCGAATGTAATAATCCACGTAACTCGCAGAATTGGCAGAGAGGGCCAGATCGGGAGGCGAAGATGTATCAAGGGCCGATCGTTCTGGAATGATAATAAATTGTCCGGCATTTGGAAACATCAGCGCGGCATCGGTTTGCACTTGCGTCTGAGCCCACGGTGAATTTTCGAGGATCTTTGTGGCGTACTCTTCAGACCATTTGGTCCACGGCTTCATTTGTTCCTGTGCGCCCACCATACTCGCAGAAAGGGCACATACAATCAGGAGTACTTTCACTGTCCTTTTCATGTTCATGTCGATCCTCCGCCCATGCGCTAATTCGTAGAATTGGCGCATGGGCTGAACGAAAGGTCTTGGGGATTGAAGCCCGGCTATGGCAAACATCGCTTTTGTTGCCTGAGACTTAATGAACCAAGTGATACTTTGTTTTGGTTTCGTTGGCGACTGTGTTCACAAACATTAGATCGAATTGTATTTGAAAAGTATCACAGAAAATGCGACCTGACAGCAAATTCTCGCTTTCTTATGCCAATGGGCCTGAAGCAGATCCCTCCATTTAATCCACTTGGGAGGTGTTCTTGTCCCGTTCTGGGAAGCTACTGCGCCATTGCTATCTGTTACATGGCCCTGCAGTCGGCAAAGCGGAAACAACTCCTCTCGGCTGCCGTGTCTTGTTTGCTATCCCATCCACGCGTTGCAGCCATTCAGCGGCAAGCATTACGCTCAAGTTCAAAGAGGACGAGGTACGCCAAATAACGCGCAAACTCTTGCGCCAAATATTTTGCAAAGTGACACCCGAGGCGACAGTATGTTGCCTTCGTTTTTTGAGGCTTGTGAATGACGCACCGTAATGGGCGGCATGAGCATAACATCTCTCAATATTTCTATCCCGCAACCCAAAGGGGCATGGCGGGCGGGCATAGGCTGCGTTGCCACTCCTCGATAATGCGCGGCGATATCGCCTGCGCCGCGGCGACTTCCATCTGCCCGCCCGGCG
>JBEKYG010000482.1:0-4754 GCA_049511215.1 Acidobacteriota bacterium
GCATCACTTTAGCTTTCATCCTCGCACTCGTTGCCGCATTCGGCCTAGGAGCCGGGCAAAATCACGGTACGGTCCCCGCCGGCTTGCGATTCGAGATCTGGTTTCCTGCATCTGCCCATGCCGGAGCGATCACGGGCCGCGTTTTCGTGATGATATCGCGCACGGGCGATCGCGAACCTCGGCTGCAGGTTGGCAGGACGGGCGTCCCGTTCTTCGGTCGCGACGTCGAACAACTAGCGCCGGGACAGGCGGCGACCATCGACCAAAACGATCTGGGCTCGCCGGTGGAACATCTGCGCGATTTGCCGCCCGGCGATTATTTCGTGCAGGGCTTCGTCAACATCTATTCCGAGTTCAAGCGCGCTGACGGCTATACCGTATGGATGCACGACGATCAGTGGGAAGGGCAGCGATGGAATGTTTCGCCGGGCAACCTCAAGAGCGCTGTTCAGAGAGTCCATCTCGATCCAAACGCCGATGTCGTGGTGAAGCTCTCGGCCGCCGACGTCATCCCCCCCATCACGGTTCCACCCGACACCGAATACGTTAAGCGCTTCAAATTCCAGAGCTCGCTGCTCACGAAGTTTTGGGGGCGGCCCATCTATCTCGGCGCCACGGCGCTCTTGCCGAAAAACTACGCGCGCGAGACGATCAGTTATCCTGTCCATTACATTCAAGGTCATTTCGGCCTTGGAGCGCCCAATGGGTTCGACGGGGTCGGGAACAACGCGTTCTCGAAGGCATGGCTGAGCGATGACTTTCCGCGGATGATCCTGATTACGTTTCAGCATCCGACGCCGTATTTTGATGATTCCTATGCCGTGAATTCCGTGAACGTCGGTCCTTATGGCGATGCCATCATGCAGGAGTTGATTCCGGAAATTGAAAAGCGATACCGCGCGGTCAAAGAACCCTATGCCCGGACTTTGTCGGGCGGCTCAACCGGCGGCTGGGAATCACTGGCGCTCCAGATCTTTCATCCGGACTTCTTCGGCGGCACCTGGTCGGCGTGTCCGGATCCGGTGACGTTTACCGATGTCGAGGGCATCAACGTTTACCAGGACAAGAACGCGTTCTACAAGCAGTATGACTGGCGGCGCGAGCCGACCGTCAACTCCCGGGAGACGGATGGCAGCATCCGGCTTACCTCCGAGCAACGCAATCGCTTCGAGCTGGTGAGCGGCACGCACGGCCGGTCCGGTGAACAGATCGACATCTGGTCGGCGGTCTTCGGCCCCCTCGGCAAGGACGGCTATTTCGAGCCGCTCTTCAACAAGATGACCGGCGAGATGAATCCGGACGTGGCTCAGTATTGGAAGGATCACTTCGACCTGCTCGCGTACCTGAAGAGGGATTGGACGAGCGTAGGCCCTAAGATCGTCGGAAAGATCCACGTGTACACGGGCACGATGGACACCTACGAGTTGAACAACTCCACGCAAGAGCTCGAGAAGTGGATGAAGACGACCGAGAACCCTCATTACGAGGGGTATTTTTTATATGGCGATCGCAAGCCGCACTGTTGGTCCGGCCCCGCCGCGCCCTCGGAACGGCTCAAGGAAATCGCAACGTTTATCATGGCCAGGAAACCCGACGGCGCTACGACCCCGTGGTGGCGCTACTAAGCTTCAGCGCGTCGTACACAGCAGGATTCGCGTTCCGGATCCGTCCCGTTGCCAGCGAATCCAGAACCGCCGACAGGCCGACGAAGTTCAGCTTTACGCCGAAGTTCAGCGGCTCCGCGGATGGGTTGCCACCGCTTTCAATCAACACAATCGGCGTTCCCCAAAGCGTCAGGTTGTCACCGAATGCCCTGGGGTTGAAGTTCTCATCGTATCGCGATACGTGGCCATAGACAAATGGCGATAGGGCCTCATAGAGCACGGCAGTCACCTGCTTGGCCAGCGCGCCGGCTCCCTCGGCGCCGGGTGCATCCGACGCTACTGCTAGAAGCGCGATGGTTGCCACCCGGCCGGTATCTCCGACCGTGGTGGTCGCATTTTGATTGTGCAAATTGAAACCGAGGAAGGGCCGGTAGCGGTCGCGGATTTCCTTGAGCAATCGGCCCTCGGGAGTCTGGAGCGCACGGGCATCGCGGTTGATGTCAATCCCCTGAGCATTGCGCCGCTGCATGCGCTCCGCGCCGTCGGGGTTAAGCATCGGGAGAATGAGCAGGGTGTATTTCTCGAGGATTGAGGAGATCCACGGCTCTCGGCGATGACTCCCGAAGTACTGCAGCATGTCGATCAATGCGCAGGTGGCGGTGGGCTCATCCCCATGCATTTGGGACCAGATCAAGATTCGCTCAGGGCCGCGGCCCGCGGTCACGAGGAAAATCTCGCGGCCCTCGACTGACTTGCCTGCCTGTTCGACTCTCACCATGTCGGGGAAAGCGGTCGAGATGCCTTGCAGACGCTGTTGTAGCTCGGCGTGCTTGAGAGCGTAAGAATTCGATGGCGAAATATGTTCTTTCTCCCAAGCGGCGGCCAGTTGGCGCACATCGATTTCATACAGGTCGCTGGCAGGGGCAATTCCCATGCCCGCTATCACTAGCGTTCCCAGAACCAAATCCGAAATCCACGATGCCATTTCCCTGCCCCCTTGCTTCGTCTGCAGTTGGACTGCACGAAATTCGGTATCGGAGACCCTCATTGTAACACTGCGCCCATTCCCAGCGGCGCGTGGGCGGCTCCTGATTTCTGACCCGTAGCCCCGGCCGACAGCACACTGCAGGCAGGTCAAGCAGCGTGGGGTTGAACTTCGACGCCTGTGGCTCCGATTATCTTGACCAGCAGATCGCAGGAAACAGAAACGGTCGCCCCGTTTCTTACAGCCGACACTTTCGATCGCGCCACCCCGGATCGTCTCACAATTTCATTCAGCTTAAGGCCAGATTCCTGGATCGATCTGACTGCCAGACGCGACAATTCAGCCTTGTATTTCATGAGCGCGATATCTCCAGGCGTAAGCCCGAGTATCCGGCCAAGTTCATCCGGGGTCTCCGCAACTGCGGATTTACCGGCTCTGGTGGTTGTTCGTGTCATCGTTCTTCCTCGAGTTCCTTTACAAAGGCTTCAAGCCGCCGTCGTGCGGTCTTTTTCTCCCTTTCTGGTGTTTTGCCGCTCTTCTTCTGGAAAGCGAGAAAAAGCAAAATGCCGGATTCCATCCGAATCGCATACAGCGCCCTGTAAGTTCCGCTTTTGTCGGGTATTCGTATCTCCGAGGCCTGCGCGCCGATATCGGGCATTGGCCGGACGTCAGGCATTCCGATGGATTCTCCTTTCTGAAGTCTTGTCAATACAGCTCCCAGTTCCTTCCTGACCTGGAGTGGCCAACCGTGAATGACATCCCGCACGGGACGATAAAAGCGAACTGGAATCCAGACCATCTTCCCGGCACTCCGACCCATCGTCCCATATAGGGGACGTTGTTTCAATTCGAAAGATAAGCGGCATTAGGCAAGAAAAGCAATAGGTCAACGCAGTAGTCGCAGAGGAAGGTCAGTCAAAAGCTAAAAATCCTCTGTGGCCTCTGCGACAGAGTTTCTCCCTTCCCTTGTTTTATCGCAGTATACCAACCCGAGGGTTATCTCCACTGGATTCACCATTGCAGTAACGGCGGTGAATGGCCTTGGATTCAAAAAAAGGCCTCAAAAAATTGCGGTCAGCCTCGATTTAGGGAGTCTAGCCGGCCATAAAATTACTGGTATCAATAATAGGCGTGGCCCGTCCCCACTCACCTCCCCAGATGCAAGTTCGGCAACGCCACTCTCTACACTGAAATCAGCCGTGAGGTCTGGGGCTGGATGGCTCTGGAGCGATTCGGCCAGGACTTGCGCTACGGCCCGCGGATGCTGCGCGGGAATCCGGGTTTCACCGCCGCGATTGCAGGACGTCCGAGTTCATTTACCTCACGCGTTTGTGCCGGCATTCTTCCTGCCGGGGGACTCTTGAAGATATGTAATGCATGATCAATAATTATGCAAATAATATGTTGACATAAATCGAAGTTTTCGGCTAAAAATATGCAGTATTTACAATCATGCGAATCGTATTTTGGATCGCATGGTTTGAGGAAATCCGGCGGGAAGCGCTGCGATGGACCCTCCCGCCGCAGCGAAAGATCGAAATGAACCAGAAGCTGAAAGAGATCGCCGAAGTTCGCGCGGGATTTACAGTTCGCAAGGTGTCTCGTAATGTTCGGACCCTGCCGTATTCTGTCATTCAGATCCGCAATGTATCGGAGTTCGGCTTGCTGGATTTGACTGAGATGGCGGAGATGCACTTGGGGGAAGTTCCCCCGCGATTTTTCTTGAGCAAGGGGGACGTTCTTTTCTGCGCCCGTGGCACCAGGAATCACGCGGCCGCCTGCGTGGTGGATGTCGATCGGGTGGTGGTGGGGTCCCAGTTCTTCATTCTGAGAGTTGCCGGCCAGGCGGTGCTGCCTGAGTATCTTGCCTGGTATATTAACCAGCAGCCGGCACAGCGATACCTGAACGAGCGAACCGCCGGCAGTCACGTCCGCATGATTTTGCGGGACGATCTTCTCGACTTGCCCGTGGCGGTCCCGCCGCTGGCGGTACAGCGGCAAATCCTGGAGCTTCGCCGGCTGCAGGTCAAAGAACAGTCGCTTCTGAACCAGCTCAGGCAGAGGCGCCGGGATCTTCTGTCGGCATTGTGCGTCGAAGCCGCCGAAAAGCAAGAGCACCATTGCGAGGGGACAAAGTAATGAATAACGAAATATCTCAAGACCAG
>JBEKYG010000483.1:0-4746 GCA_049511215.1 Acidobacteriota bacterium
GAATGATATCAGGCGGTCTATCTGCTGAACACAATGTAATACCGTCGCATCCGGCTTGATCTCCCGAATCACCGCCTCAACAGGCAAGATCGCGATCCTGTTGAGGCGGTGATTCGGGAGATCAAGCCGGATGCGACGGTATTACATTGTGTTCAGCAGATCGACCGCCTGATATCATTCTCTGACTGGAAAGAGAAAGGCGCCTCAGGCGAACCGTACTGTGATGGCGAGCCTGCTTTCCTGGTGGCCGCAATCGGGAATCCGGATCGGTTTCGCAGAGATGTCCGGGCGCTCGGAATCGATATCAGGGGAGTGCGTTTTTTTCGAGATCACTTCCGCATGCAAGCACGCGAACTGCTCTCCTGCGCCGCCGAGGCCCGCGCCATGGGAGCACGAGTTCTGATCACAACGGAAAAGGATGCGATCAAACTCGCCAGCGCGATTGACTTTCCACTCCTGGTGGCGGTTCAATCCGTGCGCCTGTTCGAGCAGGCTGAACTGGAACGAATGCTACGTGTCATGATTGAGGGTGACAGATGAGGCATCTTGAGCCCGAACATGTTCAAAAGCTCCTGGTGCGCGGCACAAACTGGGTGGGCGACGCCATAATGTCTGTCCCTGCCCTCAAGGAGATTCGTCGCCTGTTTCGAAACGCTCGCATTTCCCTGCTCGTTCGCCCATGGGTGCAGGACGTTTATGCTGCAGTCGATTTCGTCGACGAGATCCTACTGTACGAGAAACCAGGAAAGCACGAGGGCTGGCGAGGCATGCGACGCCTCGCCCTTGAGCTGCGCGCAAAGAGTTTTGACATAACCATCCTGCTCCAGAACGCCATCGAAGCCGCGCTGATCGCATTTTGGGCGCGGATTCCCCTTAGGATCGGGTACGCCCGGGATGGTCGGCGGTTGATGCTCACACACGCGATCCGAATCGACCCCAAAGTAAGGAGGGTTCACCAGGCTTATTATTATCTGGGAATCCTCGCAGGAGCCGGCTTGCTGGAAGGGCGCCCATGGGAACGAGCCGATTACCGGCTCGACTCAATCTCGATCGGTGTGCGCGCATACGACGCCAGTGTGGCACGGGACATGCTCCGCGCCCACGGGATCGATCACGGCGACCTCATCATCGGGATTAATCCGGGCGCATCCTATGGCAGTGCCAAACGTTGGCCTGCAGAACGGTTGGCAGCCGTTGCAGATGCCCTGGCCAGCGAAACCCACGCTCGCATTGTCATCTTCGGCGCGCCGAATGAAACTCAGATCGCCGGCGAAGTTGCCGCAAGGATGTCATCGCAGTCCATCCTGCTGGCTGGTCGGACAAGCCTTGGCCAACTCATGGGTCTCCTGCGGGAATGTGACCTTTTCATCACGAATGACTCTGGTCCAATGCACTTGGCGGCGGCGCTCGATGTACCTCAATTGGCGATCTTTGGATCCACCAGCGAAATCGCGACAGGCCCGCTGAGCGGCCAGGCACAGATCATCAAGAATCAGGTCGATTGCAACCCCTGTTTTTTGAGGGAGTGTCCAACGGACTTCCGTTGCATGATTGGAATCACAGTCGAGGATGTCATCAAAGCCGCGCACGCGAAATTGTGGGGAGCCGGTTCGAACAGGAAGGCGAAAGATTGAAAACACCGCGGCCGGATTCGCTCGAGTGTGGAAGCATCCCCCCGGACATCCCTTACTCCAGTCCTTCCGGCCCGCGATGTTCTCCTGAATCACAGATACCTTAAACCTGTGCCCCTGCCCTGGCTGTGACTACTGTCACGTAACCAATCATTTATTCCATTGTGCCTGCGACTCGGGAGTCAGATAGCCGCTACCAAGATTTAACACCAAGACTCCAAGGCTCCAAGACGCCAAGAAATCAAGGAACAAGACTCTTGGCGTCCTGGAGCCTTGGAGTCTTCGCGTTTGCTTTAGTTGTGCCATTGCCACCGCCCCTATGGCACTGATGAAATATCTAGGATTGCCTGGGGCTCAAGGTCTTTGCTACAGTCATAACGTCTGGGGGATCCGATGAATCCCTGCTAGAATTCGTTGTTGCCATTTCTCTGGACAAAAGGTAGCTCAAACATGGTAGATAGCTTGCAGATGCGCGACCGGCTGCTTCGAATCGTCGACCAGTTTTCGAATCGCAGGCTTGCCGTGGCCGGAGACCTGATTGCCGATCAGTTTCTCTATGGACAGACTTCCCGCGTTTCTCGCGAAGCTCCTGTCCTTGTCCTGCAATATCGGGACCTTATCCGCGTGCCGGGAGGGGCAGCCAACGCCGCCAACAATCTCCTCGATCTTGGTTGCCACGTCATGGTTATTGGCGCGGTCGGGCCTGATGCGGCCGGCACAGACCTGATCTCGGCCCTCAAAGAAAAGGGAGCCGACATCCGGAACATCACCCAGGTAGAACTCTATTCGACGCCGGTTAAGACGAGAATTCTCGCCGGGGCACATCATTCTTCGCCCCAGCAGATCGTGCGCGTTGACAGGGAATCCAGGTTGCCGGTCGAGTGGTGTCCGCCATGGAACAGATTGCGCCGTTCCTTCCGCACCCTGGATGGCATCATCATCAGCGACTACGGCTACGGTGCCGCCGAGCCTTCCGTGCTGCAGGAACTCAAACGGCTCCGAAAGGATTCGAGCACTCCCCTGGTCGTCGACTCACGGTTCCGCATGGCCGCGTTCCAGGGTGTTACCTCGATGACACCTAACATCACGGAGCTGGAAGCATCCGAAGTGGTCTCCATTAACGGGGATCAGCAGCTCTTGCGGCGGGTGGCGCGCCGGGTCCTGCGGAAACAGAGGCTTGGATCGCTCCTTGTTACCCAGGGTCGTTTTGGCATGATGCTGTTTCAACCACGCCGGGCACCCGTTCACATTCCGATCTACGGAACGGACGAGGTAGCCGACGTAACCGGCGCGGGAGACACCGTGATCGCGGTCTTTACACTTTCGCTCGCATGTGGCGGCTCACCGGAGGATTCGGCCAGGCTTGCCAACTATGCAGGCGGCATCGTGGTCATGAAAAGGGGCACGGCAACCGTCAACCGTGAGGAATTGTTTTCCGCTGTCAGACAGGATCTGTCTTCGTAGGGGCTACCCGATTCAAACATGATCATCGACGCCAAATCCAAGATCAAGACTATCCCAGAGCTGCAGCATCTAGTTGCCGGCGCCCAAGCCGCGGGGCAGAAGGTGGTTTTCGGAAATGGCTGCTTCGACCTGATTCACGTAGGTCACATTCGATATCTGCGGAGTGCAAGAGCGCTTGGAGACCTTCTTATCGTGGGCATCAACGGCGACGCGTCGGTCCGTGCACTGAAGGGCGAAGGCCGACCACTGCAGCCGCAAGACGAGCGGGCGGAGATCATTGGTTCCATCGAGTGCGTCGATTATCTGGTGCTTTTCGATGCCCCCAGCGTCGAGCGCCTGTTGCTGGCCCTCAAACCGGACATTCATGCGAAGGGGACCGACTACACGAGCGAGAGCGTACCTGAGCGCGACACTGTGCGCTCCTATGGCGGCCGGGTAGCCATCGTGGGCGACCCCAAGGCGCATTCTTCCAGGGATCTGATTGGAATGATCCTGACCAAGATTGCCCGATGAAAGACATTCGCAAAATCCTCATTGTGCGTCTCAGCTCGCTGGGCGACATCATCCACACTCTTCCTGCATTTCAAAGCCTGCGGGCCACGTTCCCAAAAGCCCGGATTGACTGGCTGGTCGAACGCAGGTTGGCGTTTCTTCTCAGCGCGGCCGAAAGCATTGATGAAGTTTTGCCCATCGACACCCATTCCTTGCGTGCTAACTTCGCGCGCCGCGATAGCTGGCTCCGGCTCTGGGAGCCGCTCCAGGCTGTTCGCGCACGGCGCTACGACCTGGCGATCGATTTTCAAGGCTTGCTTAAGACGGCCTTCTTAAGCCTTGCGAGCGGAGCCAGGACGCGCATCGGCTTTTCGAAAGCGCTGGTGCGGGAACGCCCCGCGGACTGGTTCTATCACTGCAGGGTCAACGGACCCGCGGTCCCCGTGCATGTCGCGCGCCTCAATCTCCTGCTGGCCCAGGCGGCCGGCGCAGGATCCGGCGAGCTGCGAGCGCATCTGAAGGCAGGGTCCGAAGCCATCCATGCAATGGAGAGCCAGTTGCACCATGTGCAGGTTGGTGAATATGTCGTCATCAACCCTGGAGGAGGATGGTCAACCAAGCGGTGGCACCCTGCCCGCTACGCAGCCCTGACAGCGCGGATACAAAAGGAGTTAGAGTTGGGAGTTATCGTCGTGACCGGTCCTGGCGAGGAGGGGATCTTTAAGGACATCGCGAACAAATGCGCCGAACACCCCCCTTTTCATTTTCAAGTTCCATTCCTGCAGCTTATCCCTCTCCTCAGCAGAGCGAGACTTATCATTTCCGGAGATACGGGTCCGCTTCACTTGGCCTGCGCGCTGGGTACGCCCGCGGTAGCCATCATGGGGCCGACCTCTCCGGTCAGGAACGGCCCCTGGTCCGAAAACGATGAGGCTGTATTTCACCATCTCCCCTGCAGCTTCTGCAACGGGAGATCTTGCCCTACCAAGAACGAGTGTATGGATATTTCGGTTGCAGAAGTTTTCGCGGCGATAGCGCGCCGCCTGGAGCGAGGGCAGTGAGGAACTCTATTCTGAAGCCGAGCAGAAAAATTGCCCTATTCAGTCGCTTCATGCTTGGTGTCGCCCTGCTGCATATTGGCGCCCTGGCTTCGCCTCCG
>JBEKYG010000484.1:0-4738 GCA_049511215.1 Acidobacteriota bacterium
TGGGCTGTCGAGCGCGCACGCGAGCTGCCAGCATTATGGTGTCCTCGGAAGCGCGCTCGACAGCCCATACCTGGAAACAACGACGGCAAAAGCCCCTCTAAGGTGATTCTGATCCGCGTTCATCCGCGTCCAAAAACGCTTTTCTCTTGGTTCTTCATGAATAATCCGGGTTGACCCCCATGCGCTCGATGCCTCCCAGTTCTCGGAGGGGCTCCCAAACGCACAATACCATCGGGGCAATTTGCCTGTCTGTTCAATATTGACCAGATGTGTGAGCTGGACTGAACCGACACATGAACTACCCCCAGAGTATAAATAGCTTGTTTGGAAATCGCCGCCAACATCTGGTGGAAGCGGGCCCTATCAGGTCCGTCAAGTCCGAAACATACTTTTGAAGTACAACCTGGGTGAAACAGAATGAACAGGTAGGAGGTCATCATTTACTGGAGTGTGGAGGATCAGGCATTTGTGGCCGAAGTCCCAGAACTCCCCGGCTGTGCCGCTCATGGAACAACACAAGAGGCGGCGCTCGCCAACGCTCAGGAAGCCATCGCACTATGGATCGAGACGGCGAAAGAATTTGGCGATCCGATCCCCGAGCCCGAAGGCCGTCGCCTGATTCTCGCCTAAGAGCAAAACCGTCTAACAACGGCATGCAGCCGTCGGCGCATAAAGCGCGCCGCGGCCGATGCCGGACGTTGGACGGACATGAGAGGTCGCCGCCCCCCGCCGATAAAAAAGGAGGCAAACAATGAGCACGATTACAACGAAAGACGGCACGCAGAACTACTACAAGGACTGGGGCACAGGACAGCCTGTGGTGTTCAGCCACGGCTGGCCCCTCAGTGCGGATAGCTGGGAGGCTCAGATGGTGTTCCTGCTTCGTCCAATTCGATTCCAAGTAACCTCAGCCCGGCGCAGATCCGGGCAGGGAGAGAGACCCAGCTCCGTGAGAGTCAAGCGATTTGACTGAGGGATTCGGGAGCGCGAGCCTGGATCTGACCCGAGTTAAAACGGGCTGTGACCGAGGTGTTCCTTTTTGAACAGACAGCTGATCCTTTTTGAACAGACAGCTCAAGTCGCAACCTGTTAGATTTTTAAAGGATCAGGGGGTTGAAAATAGAAATCCCCATTAACGATTGTTGGTTCAGAAACAGCGAGCCGGTGCCTTCTTCTGAAAAGTGCGGGCCCCGAGCGAAGTCAATCCGGAACTGAAAGGAGATTCCCATGGGACTAATCGTTCTGATTGTTATCGTGCTACTCTTGTTCGGTGGTGGCGGAGGCTATTACGGATATCGGAGATGGGGTGGGGGGGGAGGCATCGGGATCGTTGGGCTGGTCGTGATCATCCTGGTGCTTTTGTACCTGTTCGGCGTATTCCGTGTGACCAGTTGAGGTTTTTTCTGAAACCGCGACAAGGCAAAAACTTATCAAGCGCTTAGAACCCAGAGGCGAGCTTTGCGGCCCAGTCGTTTTTGCTATTGAGGGTGGGCGACCGGGCGTGAGGCGCTGAGACCTTTACCTATCCTGGTGTGTTGGCCCCAAAACTCCACTGTGCCAAGCCGGCGATCGCGGCCTGGAAGAGTTGTGGAACTCCTCTGGGAAATCTGAATCGATCCAGCGCTAGGGAGAAAACACATGGCGCACAACCACGGTAATGAATATCAGATAAGAATTGTTCGCGAGGATGGAATTGAAGAACTGAGCGGGTGGATGAATAGCGCAGAGCAGGTTGCTCAGGCGATGCTTGCGGTCCACAGGCCGCAAGGCAAAACTTACTGGCTTCTGGTACGAAACATTCCCTGTCCCGACTGCTCAGATAGGGAACAGATTTTGGAATACCCCATTATGCAGGTCCCGTCCCCACGATACATCCCACACGACTCCCGTTATCTGCGGGTAGTGGAGTCGAGAAACCGGTATGCTTTGGACTTTTCAGCATCAGGGCATACCCCGTAAGCTAGCGCACGCACGAGGCCGGCATTCGTAAGGCACGCGGTACTCGGCCCCGCGACGCGCTGAGCCCCATCGTGCGACGGGGGATGGTCCTGAGCACGGCAGGACGCCATGGGCCGATGCAGAAGCCTGCACGGCCAGTAGACAGAGAAAGAACAACCACCCGGGGAAAACACCGTCTCGCTTCGCGGATGATTCTGCAACCTTCAGTCCCACCAAGGCCAGTTGGGCGCACGTCGACGGGCAATCGGTGTGATGAATGCCTCGAATCCCCAGAGCCTCCGCGGCCTGAACGAACATCGGTTGGTCCTCGATATAGATCATTTGGCCGGCCGGGACCTGGGAGATGTCCAGAGCCACACCCCGCCAGCGGCATGATCCCACGACCCGCGCACATCCAGGGCAACCTCGGCGAGGGGATCGAACCCCTCGACTTCCGTTGGATGAGCAGTTTTGACCAGACACTTGAGCAATACTGAACTGACACTGCATTTACCCCGGGGTATAAATCAAATGTCGAGCGGTGTAGCGGGCGACGCCACCTAAGGAAGCAAGAAGCCGGAAGCCAGAATGGCCCGTGCATAGGCGTTCAATGTGCGCATCAAATCCTAAGCCAGAAAGATTCTGGCTCCTGGCTTCTTGCTCCTAGTTAAACAGGATTGGAACCAAAAACTAAGGAGAAATTCATGAAACTGCAAAGATTGAGAAGACTTGGAATTACCTGTGTCGGCGCGGGCGTGTTGTCCGCGGGAATGTTGTTTGCGGGTGAGACCGCAGCTTCGCGCTTGCAGGCGTCAGCCGATGTCATGAAAGAGATCATGGCGACGCCGGATAAAGCCATCCCGAAGGAGTTGCTTGAAAGTTGCCAGTGTGTTGTGATCGTTCCGGGAATGAAAAAAGCCGCGTTTATTGTGGGAGCCAACTACGGCAGGGGCTTCATGTTGTGCCGCCTGGCTTCAGGCACTGGTTGGTCCGCACCGGCAGCCATCAAGGTGGAAGGCGGGAGCTTTGGTTTTCAAATCGGTGGCTCGGAGACGGACGGCGTCATGCTTGTCATGAACAGAGGAGGCGTTGAAAAACTGCTTTCGAGCAAGTTCACACTTGGCGCGGATGCTTCCGTGGCCGCCGGGCCGGTGGGCCGCACCTCGTCGGCCAATACAGATCTCCAGATGCACGCGGAGATCCTATCCTATTCTCGCGCGCAAGGCGTTTTTGCCGGTATCTCGCTGGACGGTGCTACCCTCCGGCCCGATGACGACGCCAATGCTGAGCTGTATGGAAAGGGAGTAACGAACAGGGAAATCGTCACGGGTACGAAGGTCAGGAGGTCGGCGGCGGGAAACAGGCTGACGGCGGACATGAACATGTATTCAATTCGGAACAAATAGTCATGCCCATGCGGCTGCAATGGCCAAGCTCAACCGCGAGAAAGGACAACACCATGAATTGGGATCAAGTGGAAGGAAAGTGGAAACAGTTAACCGGCTCTGCCCGGGAGCGTTGGGGCAAACTCACCAATGATGACTGGCAGGTGATCGGAGGCAAGAAGGATCAACTGGTCGGGCGGATTCAGGAGCGATATGGGATCGCGAAAACGGAAGCCGAAAAGCAGGCCGATGAGTGGTCTCGTACACTGGATAAACTCTAGGAGCCCGTCCGAGAATTAGGAGGGGCCGCGTTCCGAGCGCCGCAGGGGCAGATGCAAGGCGGCGCGACGCAGGCGATGTCTCGATACATCGTCGAGGAGCGCCAACGCCGCAGATGCACCCGCGCCGCCGGAACCCGAAGGGCGCATGGGGATTGCAGGGCGATCTCTGCGTTGCTCGTCGTCAACGATGTGCGCCGACATCGCCGCCTCCTCGCGCCTTGAGCTCGCCTCGCAAGCCCCATGCGTGCGACCCCTCCTAATTCTCGGACGGGCTCCTAGCACGAAGGCTACTTTGGAAGCCGTCAGCAGCGTACGCTTCCTTCGGAGCTATACAGAGCGTCATAAATAATGCCGCAAGCGAAAGATCATTTCGGGCGTGCGACAAGTTTTGGGGGTGTCTTGAAACAATGGTTTTTGAGGCCCGAAGGGCCGGCAGTTCGTAGGCCCGGCCGTAAGGCCGGGATCCGATTCCGTATGAAAAATCGAGCGCTGAAGGCGCGGCACTATTGAAATTTCAGGTGCCGCGCCTTCGGCGCTCCATCTGTCTGCAATCCCTATCCCGGCCTTACGGCCGGGCCTATTCATTGCCGGCCCTTCGGGCCTGAATGACAACAAAATCACACTGGCGGGCACCAAGAATCGCTTCCCGGTTCATTTGTGTGCCTGACGGAATTCAGATAACATACGACTGCCCAGCATGCGGCAGGATTTATGTCGTTCTGTATAAAAAGGAGACCAACTTGAAGGCGAGCAAGACGATTTTCGGGAACTTGCTGGATTTCTGGGCGGGCCTCCGCGGAAAAGGTGTGGCACAAGAGTATGGCCTCGACGAGCCACCGCTGCGATCGGAACTGTTCAGCCGCGCCCAGATGGAGCAGCATGGCAAGATCCTGGCGGGCTGGCACAAGTTGAGTACGGGAAGAGATCCGGGCCGGCTACTGACGCGGCTGGCTGAGAATGAAGGCGTCCTCATCGGAGTCCGCGACCTGATCGAAGATGCGGTTAAGCCAAACCGCCGGATTTCGCCGGCCGGGGAATGGCTGCTCGACAACTTCTATCTGATCGAAGAACAGATTCGCACGGCCAAGCGACACTTTCCAAAGGGTTACAGCCGGGGGCTGCCTTGCCTGCTGG
>JBEKYG010000485.1:0-4731 GCA_049511215.1 Acidobacteriota bacterium
GCGATTGTGTTCTTGCTGGATAGTACTTCGAGAATGGTTTCGGCTGTTTTCATGCCTCTCTTAGTTATACTAATCGAGGCCGCTTGTCCACTATTTTTTTACCGGGGCACGCGCAGGGCTAGACCGGGTAATGTCTATATGAGGATCCCCCTGCCACATCAGGTCGGAGATGTCCTTGATCGTGATGCCCAATGCCTTCTCATCGATTTCAATAACTACCGACACACCACCTTCCCACATGTTGTCGTTCGGCCAGTCGCACTCCGGCGCCAGTTCGACCGATCTGACACAGGGCGCGTTTCTCAGCTGTTCCGCCAGATACTTGCAGACCCTGGCATCGCGCTCCATGACCGCTTGTGAGTCCATAGAAACGTATCTCTTGAGCGCGGCAACGAATCCAACCATCAGTTCCCGGCTTACCTTGAAGCCCCTGCCAAACGGGGTACGTCCGAATGCATGGGTCTCGATTTCCTGCCAGGAGTGAAGGTCTTTGAATCTCTTGATCTCGGCCTTCCCGGGACAACCGTGTAAAGAAGCAGCCTCGACGAGGTCTTTTTTCCCATAGATCAGGCCCGTGCTGTTGGGAGCGTCTATGGCCTTTCCACCGCTCAGGCAGACCAGGTCCACGCCCATATCGATGTATTTTCTCAGGAATGCCACGCCTGTCTGGCCGCCCACCACAGGAGGGTGAGGAGAATCCACTACCGTCGGCAAATTGTGTTTCCGGGCGACCTTCACCACTTCGGACACCGGCAACGTCACCGGGGGTGGCAGGGAATTCGAGCAATGGACGGCTGCGACAATTCCCGCGGTTCTTTCATTGATGGCCTCTTCGATCTCCACCGGCGATATCCTGAAGCTCCTGGTGACCCTCTTTTTTGCCACCGGGTCATAGTCGGCATCCTGCGCAAAATCTTTTCCGCCCACCCTGACCAGTTTGGCGCCGCTTACGGTGAAGCTCCTCATGTATTGTTCGAACATTCCGATTTGAGCGATCAGTTCGTTCTTGAGGCGCGCGGGATGCTCCGTATTGGGGAGCTGATCCATTTTCTTCTCATCCTTCCCCGTCATCATCGCGGCCGCTGACAGCGCCATGGCGGCACAATCGGAGCAGGTGATAAATGCAGCCTCGCACCCGATAATTTCAGCCACCAAGCGGCCGGCGCGATCCGACAGTTCATGCATGGACACTTTGTGTTTTGCCGCTTCCTTCATCGCCTCCATGACTTCCTCGGCCAGGTAGCCTCCGCCAACCTGGCTGTTCCATGGAAATCCTGGAGTAATGACATGCTCCAGACCGAACCAGCTTTGATATATCGATTTCTTTTCCATTTATTATTCCTCTGAACCGGCCAATTAAAATCCGGGACTCATCTCCTTGTGTGCCTGAGGCCACTCCCAACCATCTGCCAGGAGGCCCGTGGTCAATGGGAAGCCGCCTGTTCTGCGATTCCGTGCTCGCGAGCCGCTTCCGGCGTTTTGGCGAAGCAAATCAACACGGCGGCCAGCACCGAAACCGCCGAAAACAATACAAGTGCACGCGTGTAGCTGCCCGTCGTGTCATACATCCGTCCGGCATAGACAGGTCCGAGCAATTGGGCGGGGGCCTGGATCATCATGCAGGTTCCGAATATGGAACCAAAAGCCTTGCGTCCGAAGTAGCGTCCCAGGGTCAAAACTATCAGCGGTGATACTGCGCCACTGCTGATGCCATGAGAGATCAGCATCACGTACACAGAGGCTGAAGACTGAAATAGAAGGAATATGCCAATTCCTATGGCCGTCAAGGCAAATGTCCCGCCCAGAAGATACACCAGCGTGCGTGAGTGTACACGGTCGCCGATGACGCCGATAAATCTGGCAGGTATCATGAAAAACACGGTCATGCTCATGATGCCGCTGGCCACCGTTCTTTCGACTCCCATGTCGGTTAGGAAGGGAACAATGTGTATTCTGATCCCTCCGTAGGAAAGTTCGAAAACGGCGAAGGCGCCGGCAATCAGCCAAAAAGTACGGGTTCGCATGGCCTGCCTGAAGGTAAATTCATTCTCATCCACTCCAGCAGAACGCCTCCCACCACTGGCGAGGGCGCTCGCGCAGCCTGGTTTCGCGTCCGACCCCGGTCTCGCCCCATCCGGAAGCAGCCCGTAATGTTCGGGGCGGCCCTGTTTGATGATGAGGAGCATGATGGGCGCGCAGGCGAGCAAGAGCAGGCTCCACACCAGGCAGGTCATCCGCCAGCCAAGCCCGCTCACGAGCTTCGAGACGATCGGCAACAATATGACGGTGCAAAGGCCCATAAGCGCAAATTTAATGCTGAGCGCCAAACCTCTCTTGCGCATGAACCAGTTGGTAATCGTTTTGTCGATGGCGACGGTACATCCAATGGTTGTGCCGATTCCCGCCAGCAAGCCCCAGGCTAGGAAGTATTGCCATGGCGAGGTGATGAAATATATCATTGCCATGCCTGTCGCGGTGATGCATATGCCGGAGAAGATGACCCATCTGGGTCCGAACTTGTCCGTCAGCCAACCCGTGAGGGAGGACATGATGCCCCCCTCGAGCTGCCCAAAGCCGCCGGCGAATGATGTCATGGCCCGGCTCAAGCCTACATCGGATGCCAGGTCCTTGAAGAAAACAGAAATGCCGTTCCCATAAAATCCATACCCAATGCTGCTGAGAATGCCGGCAGACACGACCATGCCCCAGCCGGGATATATCCGGCCACGTTTCCCTGTATCAGGTTTAGAACTCATTGCAGATTCCCTGATTCACTTTCGTCATGTGCTGGGATAAAGTCGTCATGGAAGCGCGTCCCAATTCAGGATTATGTTCCACAAATAGAAATAGGCACCATGTACCTGCCACCGATAGGTAATATCGGTGCCGAACAAAACCACATGCCCGGTTCCGTCTTTGGCTTTGGCAACAACGATCGCGGCTTTTCCCGCCAGCTTGTCCGCGCCTTGGAGAAAACCGCTCAGTAGGATCTTGCGCGGGTCTGTAGGATAGGAAGCAGCTGTCCATTCCGGGGGAGCAGAGAAAGCAGGACTTTGATCCTGAAGCAGGCACTCCTCTTCGTCAGCGCCGTAACATATCGGGTTCGCGCTCTTGGGCAGAATCCGGACCAGCGGGCCCGGAGCATCGAAGGATCCGGCTGGATCACGGGCCTTGAGGATGGCTACGTCCTTGATAAAGCCGTAACTGATCGGCAACTCAGAGGAGGCATTATTACAGATCAGCACGCCGCCGGAATCCACAAACTTCTTGAGTTCCGCGATACCGGCCTCACCCAGCCCGCCGTTCCTATGGGTTGTCTGAACGGGTCCATACCAGACTTCGTCGGGGACCTTTTCGGCGGATGCCGTGCCTCCTGTCTTCAGCGCAGAAGCATCTGCATCGGGCAGGAATATGACGCCATATTTGTTTCGTAAGTTGCCTGCCAGCACATCAGTGCGCTGGATGATCGTATAAGGCACCTTGAACTGCTCGAACGTGAACCTCGACCAGCCCGCCTCCTGAATGCTTAAGTTCGAATCCCAACTGTGGTAAAGAGCCACCTTGGGCAATCGAAACTCATGCATCCGCACCGTGGCCGCAGGCATGGAGTGCATCGTAAGCCCGAGCTTTACCGTGAGCCCTTTTACGGCCTCGTAGGCGTTCTTTTGACCGGCTGGAACCAGGAGGTCTCCCGGGTGAACGATGTCCCCGCTCTCTTCGGCGATGGAGCAGTTATACCCATCCTTGGCCAGGTCAAATGCAAATGTAACCACGTTATTGATGGTATTGTGGTTGATCAGGTAGTAGCCGGTTGCGATTTCATTGCTGACTGTATATGGGTAAGCCAGCTGCTTCGCAGTAATGAGAGTCATGGGCACGTCACCGACACCCGCGTCGTCAACCCGGTCGACTGCGACGTCTCGCATCAGTCCATATTGCCAGCCGCTGTCACCTCGGGGCGGGGCGTCGTTTGGATATATGTGCGGCTCGAAGATGCTGTAAATCAAAAGAGAAGATGGCTGTGACATGCTAATGATGAAGCTTCCCGCCGGGTAGGCCTTGATGCCGTTATTCGGGGCCTCGTCCTCCGGCGGCAGCGACAACGCTGTCACTCCGGAGGCTTTAAACGCACTGCCGGCGGTATGAACTTCGACACCATTTTCCAGCAGATGGTTGATCATGTTGATTGTGTCGGGAGAGTCCTTTTGCCCTGCCGGCACCACGTAGGCGTAGGGATAGGTGAACTTGCCGTTGCAGCCCATATGAGTCACGCCCGGAGCCGAGATCAGGTTCTTGGCCTTGATCCAATAGTTCCTGAGCATCGTCTCACGATTACGAGCCATTTCGACTGCGGTGGTTAGAGCTGCTGTCTGGGAATAATTGATATTGTCTCGAAACGACCAGGCCAGTTTCGGGTACGGGTATGGCAGTGGGCTCTGAAACGACCAATACGCTCCTTTATCTTGAGGGGGACCAACCACCTGAACGGCGTAGGGCCGCCAGATGTCGGCATGCCAGGTCTCGTAGTGTTTGCCGACGCCGTTCTTCAGCAGCCCCATCATGTCCCCGGTGAAAGGGTACGACATGCAAGTGGGCGGATAAGTCGTTTGCCCGCCGGGCATGCCAAACGCCGCCATCTGATTCAGCTCGCGGGCAGCAAGCCATTGCAGTTCGGTTTGCGCGATCGGATCTGTCTGTGGCGGGGCAGCCAGGTTGGCCGAGGTCCAGTTG
>JBEKYG010000486.1:0-8434 GCA_049511215.1 Acidobacteriota bacterium
GTCACGGAGAACCCCCACGTACGGGCGGGACTGACCGCAGACGGATTCGTTTGGGCGTTTACTACCAATCGTGACGGCAACTGGTTCCCGCTGACGTGGCTTTCGCATATGTTGGATTGGCAGTTGTTCGGCCCACAAAGCGGGCTCCACCATATATCCAGCGTACTGCTTCACGCGCTCAGCACATTGCTCTTATTCACGCTCCTCAAGCGGATGACAGGGTCTCGCTGGCGCAGCGCTTTTGTCGCCTTTCTGTTCGCACTTCACCCCCTGCACGTGGAATCCGTGGCATGGGTCGCGGAGAGGAAGGATGTACTGTGCGCGTTTTTCTGGTTTCTTAGCCTGTGGGGTTATCTGCTTTATGTCGAGCGTCCGAGAGCCGCTCGGTATCTGCTCGTTCTGGTCCCGTTCTGCTTCGGCCTGATGGCAAAACCGATGATTGTAACTCTGCCGTTTGTTCTTTTGCTGCTCGATGCGTGGCCACTTCGCCGTTTGCAGATGGAGCGGCCGGCGGCGTCCGGCAAGTCGAAACAAAAAGGCGGGCCAGGCGATCGGGTGAAACCGCTCGCCGGTTTACTTTGGGAGAAGGCACCATTGTTCGCACTCTCGGCGTTTTCAGCCGCCGTGACCTATGTCGTCCAGCAAGGGGCTGGAGCCGTCACGTCGCGGGGCTGGATCCTAAGCGCACGTCTTGGGCACGCCCTCATCTCTTATGTAGCCTACCTTGCGCAAATGCTCTGGCCCACGAGGCTGGCCGTGTTTTATCCCCATCCGTGGAATTTGTCCGGATGGCAAGTCGCCACTGCCGGCCTGGCTGTTCTGGGCATTTCGATTCTCGTGTTGCGCCTGGTTCAAAGGAGCCCGTACCTGGCTGTCGGGTGGTTTTGGTATCTGGGCACCCTCGTCCCGGTCATTGGATTGGTTCAGGTCGGGATGCAGGCTCGGGCCGACCGATACACCTACATACCTTTGGTCGGGATCTTCCTCATGTTGGCGTGGGGTGTGCCGGACCTTTTCGGACAATGGCGGCAAGCGAAATCTCTACTCGCGGCGCTATCCACTGTAGCTTGCGCGGCCTGTTTGGCGTTTACCTGGGTTCAGATACAAAACTGGAGGAACAGCGAAACGCTTTTCGGACATGCAATTGAGGTTACGGCCGGGAATTACTTAGGGTACTACGGCTTGGGCAGCGCGCTGAGGGATCAGGGGAGGCTTGACGAAGCCGTCTCGTGTTATCGCGAGGCCATCAAGATCTTCCCTGGATACGCGGTTGCGTATGGAGGGCTTGGGGATGTGTATCTGAGGCAGAATCGGATTGAGGAGGCAATTGGGCCCCTCTCGGAGGCTATCCGGCTGAACCCGAACACACCCGAGGAGCATATCACCCTGGGCATCGCATTGGACAAGTCTGGCAACGGCAGCGAGGCGATTGCTCAAATGCTGGAGGCAATCAAATTACGCCCCGACTCCGCAAACGCCCACTACAACCTCGGGCGGGCGTACACCGATGCGGGACGAATTCCCGAGGCAATCGCCCAGTTCTATATCGCAATCCGGCTGCAGCCCGACAATGCCGAGGCTCATTACAATCTGGGCGTCACGCTGGCCAGCCAGGGGAACATGAATGATGCAGTTGCGGAGTTTGGGAAAGCAATTCAACTGAAGCCGAACTACGCCGGCGCACACATCAATCTCGGCAGCGCTCTGGCCAACCTTGGACGGATTGACGAAGCGATCGCGCAGTTTACGGAAGCGCTTCGCCTCATGCCCGACTCCGAAGAGGCGCGGCGCAACCTGGAATACGCTCGTTCTCTTAAGAAATGACAGGTTTCCTCACGAAAGCTCAAAGACTCCAAAAGACATTGTTTTCTTTGAGTCTTGGCGTCTTAGAGTCTTTGAGGTTAATGGAGCGTACCCTACCTGTCATGTGAACGATTGACTTACAGCGTCCGCATACATATGATACGGTTTTGCATTGGTATAGCCGGGGATAATCCCAGATATCCCCCAAGTCCTGCTTTGAGCTGTCTAGAGGCTCTCTAATCGCAGAGCCAAGGTCTCTCTTAATCGGTTTCAGTTTGTGATCATTTCGGGCAGGTCAGCGAACCGGATCATGACGAGGTGAAATTGGCGCTGCTCTTCAACAGAGACAAGCTCGAAGGTCCGATCCTGCCCAAGAGCAGAATCAGTCAGGAAATCGAGTCGCTGCGGCAGAGGATGGCCGAACTCGAAAGCCTGGAGCTCGAGCTCACCAGGGCGGAGCTGGCTCTTAACAGCGCTGCCATCGACAGCGCGCCGGCCTCGTCGGACGAGATTAAGAGCGAGATCAAGAAGCGGCTCGGGTACTTTCCGCTATTATTCGCGCCCGCCGTGGATTTCCCGGAGATGCTGCAGAACCTTTGGCAACAAAGCCTCGCGGGATATTACGACAATCCGATCCCCGAGCTGCTCAAGGAGAAGCTCTTTGTCCAGCTCGGGCGCTATTGTGCCGCCCCCTATTCCATCGTCACGCACAGTTGCAGCCTCCACAGCCTGGGTATCTCGGCCCCGGACGTACTTCGTCTCCTCCAGCAGCCAACCCCCTCGCCTGAGGACAATCTGGAACGAATCACGAGCGCTCTATCCGGAGCTCCCCGCCCGATGCCAGGTTGGCCCGACCCGGGTTCAGAGCTTGAAGAAGCTCTGGTGCTCGTCTGCATCCTCTTCTATCTCAAGCCGGCCGAGGCGGAACCGTACCATGCGGAACTCCGCAGACTGCTGGCGACCAAAAACTATGAGGATCTGATCAATTTCCTGGCATATGTGAAGGGGTTGCACCTGTGGCTGGAGGCCCATCCGGAAATCTCGTACCATTCCGACGCCCAGGTCAGGGCGCATATCCTCACGTTGCTCAGGGACGAGCCGCGGCTGGCCGCCGTTTTTCGGACCTATTACCAGCAATTCGGCCATGACCGCCGCAGGCTGGAGGCGGAGGAGGCCCTGCGCGCAAGCGAGGAGCGTTATCGGGAGCTATTCGAGAACGCCAACGACATGGTCTTCACGATGGACCTTGCGGGGAACCTCACTTCGCTCAACAAGGCTGCCGAGAGAATCACGGGGTACTCGCGTGCGGAGGCACTCAAGAGAAAGCTCACGCAGTTCGTGGCGCCTGACTGCCAGGAGGTCGCCCGCAAAATGATGGGGCGGCAGGAGAGCGCAGCTACCTACGAGCTGGAGATCGTCGCCAAGGAGGGGCGGAGGGTAGCGCTCGAAATCAGCACTCACATTATCTCTCGCGACGGCAAACCAGTCGGGTTGCAGGGCATCGCCAGGGACATCACGGAAAGAAAGAGAACCGAGGAGGCACTCCAGCAGGCCAAGCAAAATCTCGAGGCTTGGGTGCATGAACTCGAGCAGCGCACCCATGAGTTGACCTTGCTCAGCGAAATGGGCGACATGCTGCGCGCCTGCCTCACTACTGAAGAGGCGTATTCGGTCATCGTTCGGGTGGCGCAGCAGATCTTCCCGGTCCAGGCTGGAGCGCTGTATGTCATCACCGCATCGCGCAATCTCGTCGAGGCCGTGGCCGTGTGGGGTGACTCCTCCCTCGTCGAGCGCGTCTTTGCTCCCGACGAGTGCTGGGCCCTGCGCCGCGGCCGGATCCACTGGGTGGAGGACGCGAGCGTGGGTCTGCTGTGCAAGCACCTGCCCCACCCGGCGCCCGAGGGTTATCTGTGCGTGCCCATGATGGCGCAAAGCGAGGCGCTTGGGGTCCTTTACCTCACGCAGCCGGCCAATGCCCGACTTACCGAAGCAAAACAGCGCTTGGCCGTTGCCATGGCTGAGCACATCGCGATGGCCCTTTCCAACCTCAGGCTGCATGAGACCTTGCGCAGCCAGTCGATCCGCGATCCGCTCACTGGCCTCTTCAACCGGCGCTTTATGGAGGAGTCGCTCGCGCTCGAGCTGCGGCGGGCCGTGCGCAATCAGCGTCCTCTCGGCGTGATCATGCTCGACCTCGATCGATTCAAACACTTCAACGACACGTACGGCCACGAGGCCGGCGACACCCTGCTGCGCGAGTTGGGCACGTTGCTGCAAACCAACATTCGCGGCGAGGACATCGCCTGCCGTTATGGTGGTGAGGAGTTTACCCTGATCATGCCGGAAGGGAGCGCCGAGGTGACTCACCAACGGGCCGAGGCGTTGCGCGAAGTCATCAAGCGCATGGACGTCCTGTACCGGGGCCACCCACTAGGGGGCATTACCGCATCACTTGGAGTCGCCATCTTTCCCGAGCACGGACGAACGGCAGAGGCGCTCCTGCAGGCGGCCGACG
The DNA here is from genome assembly GCA_049511215.1 of Acidobacteriota bacterium. GTDB lineage: Bacteria > Acidobacteriota > UBA6911 > UBA6911 > UBA6911 > JAFNAG01. The sequence goes on from JBEKYG010000486.1 coordinate 4,319, forward strand.
CTGCGCTCTATCAAAGCAAAGGCGCCGGCGGCGACCACACCACCGCCGCGAAATAGCTCGTCCCTCCTCCCGAGGCAGCATAGCCTCAACCACAATCAACCATCAAGACGCCAAGAAATCGGCGATTCGAGATTCGAAATTCGAGATAGGAGATTTTAGAATTTCGAATCTCAAATTTCGAATCTCGAATTTAAGTAAAGATAAATACTATTGGTGTCTTGAAGTCTTGGCGGTGAAAGTCCTTGCCAGATTGTCCTTGATCGTCTTGCGATAGTTGTCGGGCATCTCGAGGTAGCGCACCCTGCTCGCGGAACTCAGGGTGACCGCGCCTGTGGCAGAATTATACTGGTACGGCACGCCGGAAGGATCTAAAGGAACGTGATCGAGGAAGCCTGCTCGCACCAGATCTTCATCTCTCACGTCGGCGCGCGCGGAACCTTCCAGCTGCCTGCGCCACAAATATCTGGCAGTCTCCACATCTCCGCCTTGCGAAAGACCGTGGGCCGCGAGTCCCTCCATCCATGGCGGCGCTCCTTCAACGCGGCTGGCTTCGAGCCACGCCTGGCCCGCTCGCCTATAATCCTTCAAGTACAAATAATAGACGAAGCCTTGGTCGAATCGGAGGGGCCATTCCAGGGGTCGCAGTGAGACTCCCTTGTACAGCAACCGGAGGGCTTCCAGGGGCTCACCCGCTCCTAAGGGCTCCGGTTCCGCAAGGAAGATGCTCCCCGCCCGATAAACGTCCAGCATCCTTGGATCCAGCGTTGTGACGATATCGAGCAGTGCAGGCAGGTTTTTGTAGCGCACCTGCCTTCGTGCCGCCTCATCACGCCGGCCATAGTACTGAATGGCCCTCATCCAATAAACGTCCGCGATCAGTCCATCATAGCCCAGGGCCAGAGCTTTCACCGCCCGCGGCGAGGAGAAATACAGGACGTCCGGATCGACTAACGAGCGATTCTGGCGAGCATCGATTTGATCCTGCGCCGTCCGGATCAGCCACGCCGCGGCCAGGCACGCCGCGACCAATAACCATCCGTGCCAAGGCCGAGAGAAGGGTCTCATGCTCATTTGAAATCCCTGCGTGAAAAAACGGTTGCGGTGATGGCGAGCAGGATTGAGCAGTAAAGCACGGCGTACACCGTCGCCCAGCCGACGGCCGAGGCATGGATCGGCTCCTGGTAGGCCGCACTCTGGATAACATTGCGGCTGTCGACCATGTTGAAATTTGAGATATTGGGAAGAACGTAGTATAGGATCCCGGAAACGAATTCGGCGGCGGCTGACTTCGTGGTGCGCGCAAACTGAAGCAGGTCCGCGTTGAAGTGGCCGATGATCCAGAGAAACAAAGTGAACAGTGCCGACAGAGCAGGGGTCGAAAACGCCGAGAAAAGCAAAGCCACCGCTGTGGTCAACGCCAGCGAAAGGAAAATGAGGTAAACCGCCGGAATAAGGCGCAGGCAGCTCTGCAACGGGACATCGCCACGATATGCAAGCGTCAGGACGAGACCGGCGGCCATGATCACAAGGTTGACCACAAGGGTGAAAAGCAGACCCAGATACTTGCCCAGAATGAACTCCCACCGGTGAACGGGCTTGGCAAGAAGCGCATAAACCGTGCGTCGTTCCAGCTCTTTGTAGACCAGGCCGATGCCGATGAAGATGGCGATCAGGGTCCCGAAGATGGAGATGGATGACAGGCCAAGATCGACAATGACTTTGTCCTCATAGCCGAGCGTCAGCTGCCCCAGCACAAATGAGCTGAGAATCATGAGCAGCGCAAAGAGGATGAGGTTGTAAAGGATCTTATCTCGTATGGTCTCGCGAAAGGTATTGCCGGCAATCGCAAGCACTCGCATATCCCGCTCCAATTTTGCATTTCGGACTGCGGATTTCGGATTTGTTTCAGCTGAAACCCGCTCCCAACGCCCCGTCCTTCAAATCCGAAATCCGTTTTTTCATTAATTCCCAGTAACGTAATCCACCGCCAGTGGCGCTGAGGCACGAAAAATCTCTGCTGTTCCGACGTTATTTGGATTACTCTTCTGCAACGACTGCCAACGCCGAAACCGAAGCCCTGAAAGGGCGATACAGATATAGCCCAGGGCGTGAGCCCTGGGGGAAAGTCAGATTGTGTCGAGCCCTGAAGGGGCGAAGCAGCCTGCGTCGCCCTTACAGGGCTTGATTTTTCGCGGCCACAGTCCCAGGGCTCACGCCCTGGGCTGTCATTGCGCCGCCCCTTCGGGGCTGGATCATCCTTTGCCTCCATCTGCTAGGTATTCTGAAGCCGCCCGCCCTCCGGGTGGAGGATCACTACTCGTCATTGGGCCGCGCCGGTTACCTCATGAAAGAAGTGGTCCTCGAGCGAAGGCCGAATCGGATTCACGGAGACGAGTCCGGCCCCGTGCGCCAGCGCATAAGAGATGATGGATTCCACCTGCCGCGGGCTGCCGGCGCGGAGTTGGACGCGCTCTCCCATGGGGGTCATCTCGTCACACAGCGGCAGTAAACCGGCGGAAGTCTCCGGGCTGATGCCCGCGAGCACGACCTCGTGCGCTTCGATCCGGACCTTGAGGATGTCATGCAATGCGCCCACCTGCCGCAATCGCCCGCGGTTCAGGATCGCCACACGATCGCACAGCGCCTCGACATCGGGCAGGATGTGGGAGCTGAAGAAAACCGTGACGCCTTCTCTCTTCAGCCCTAGAATCGCCTGGCGGACATCGCGGCGCCCCAGCGGATCGAGCCCGGACATAGGCTCATCCAGGAATATCACCTCCGGATCGTTGATCATCGCCTGGGCGAGGCCGATGCGTTGGATCATGCCCTTGGAAAACTTGCGAAGTTGAAGCCTGCGCGCATCGGCAAGCCCGACATTCTCCAGCAAAGTGCGCACCCTGCCTGCCAGCGCCGGTTGGCGCATGCCGAAAAGTTTCCCGACATACAGCAGCAGTTCCTCCGCGGTGAGGTAGTCGTAGAAATATGGGTTTTCGGGTAGAAACCCGATGCGCTGACGCAGTGAAACCGATCCGACAGTCTCCCCGAGAACCCGGGCGGATCCCGCGGTGGGCCGGATGAGGTCCATCAGGATCTTTAAGGTAGTTGTTTTGCCCGCGCCGTTGGGGCCGAGGAAGCCGAAAACCTCCCCCTTGTCCACGGACAGGCTCAATCCATCCAAGGCCCGCACAGGGCGTTTCTTCCAGAACCCAACCTGAAAATCCTTCGTTAGCTCTTCAATCTCGATGATTGCCATAGGCTCTTATGCTAATAAGTTCGCTGGTATACTGACGTTCGACAATTCCAAAAATCAACAGAACACCAGATCCATCGGGGTCGGTATCGGTATCGCAGTCGCAGTCGCAATCGCAGTCGGTTGTGGCGGTCTTCAAAAACCGATAGCGATTGCGACTGCGATTGCGACCCCGATACCGATACCGATACCGACGACCGCCCCCAGAGCGGTCATGACCCCCGTCTAGCCATTCATTTGTTGATCCAAGGTCCACCTATTCGTGAACTGCTTAGTAAATCGTCAATTGTTAGGACTCGCCATTCGTCATTTCAGCTATAATCACCCGCTATGCTTAGAATCGGAATCGACACAGGCGGAACTTTCACGGATTTCATAGCTCTCGACGGCAAGAACATTCGAACTCTCAAGCTTCTTTCGACGCCTTCCAACCCGGCTCTGGCCATCTTGCAGGGTCTCCAGGAGCTTCTGGACGGCCGCGAGTGCGACATTCGTCACGGTTCGACCGTGGCGACCAATGCGCTGCTGGAACGGAAGGGGGCTACAACAGCCCTGATCACGACTGCCGGGTTCGAGGACGTTCTCGAGATCGGCCGGCAAAATCGTCCAAAGATATACAGCCTCTTCCCATCGCGACCGGATCCGCTGGTTCCTGCCCGTTTGCGTCTCGGTGTGGTGGAGCGAGTCCTACACGATGGCAGCGTGCTGATCCCGCTAAAACCCGGTGAACTCCGCTCTCTGGCCGGGAAGCTTCAACGTGCCAAGGTTCAGTCTGTCGCTGTCTGCCTCCTTTTCTCATTCGCCAATCCGGCTCATGAGAAACAGATCGGCAGCGCACTGCAAAACTTGAAGATTCCGGTCAGCCT
>JBEKYG010000487.1:0-4725 GCA_049511215.1 Acidobacteriota bacterium
CTGGAAGGCAAGACGCTAAAGGCGCGAATCCTGGGCAAGCCGCTTGATACAGATGAAATTCTCGGCCTCGGGATTCATATCACGGATGGCCTGGATGCTGCCCACGCCGAGGGGATCGTTCATCGGGATATCAAACCAGCCAATATCTTCGTCACCAAACGGGGCCATGCCAAGATTCTCGATTTCGGCCTGGCAAAGCTCGCGCCGGAGCGCCACGCAGATGCCATAGGATTGCCGACCGCCGGCACCGAGGAATTGCTGACAAGCCCGGGCATGGCTGTCGGCACGGTGGCCTATATGTCTCCCGAACAGGCACTGGCGGAGGAGTTAGACGCTCGTACTGATTTGTTTTCTTTCGGCGTGGTGCTTTACGAAATGGCAACCGGCGTGTTGCCCTTCCGCGGGGCATCTTCGGCGGCGACTTTCGACGCCATCCTGCACAAAGCACCGACCGCGCCGGTCCGCATCAATCCCGACTTGCCGGGTGAGTTGGAAAGGATCATCAACAAGGCGCTCGAAAAGGACCGCAAGCTGCGCTACCAGCATGCTTCCGATATGGGTGCCGATCTGCAGCGGCTGAAACGGGATTCGGATTCCGGGCGTTCGGCTGCAATCAGCGCAGCTGTTCCAAGCGCAGGAGCGCACACAGCTGTGCCAAGTACCGATGCCACGCCTGCCGGTGCCAGTCCTGCCAGTGGCACATTCGTTCCGATAACAGCTCCAAACAAAAAGACGTTGTGGAAATGGTATATCCCTGCAGCCGCGGTAGTGGTAATCCTGGCGCTGGCGGGATTCTGGTATTTCCGGCGACCCCCGATCCTGACCGAACAGGACAAGATCCTGATTGCCGATTTTGTCAACACAACGGGAGACCCCGTGTTCGATGGATCCCTCAAGAATGCCTTGGCAGCCAAGTTGCTGGAGTCCCCATATCTCAACATTTTTTCAGATGAAGAGGTCCAGGAGACCCTGAAGCTCATGGGACGTCCCGCGGATGCTCGTGTCACCCAGGATGTCGGACGCGAGATATGTTTGCGGCAGGGCTTGAAGGCGATGATCGCCGGTACAATTTCAGCTATGGGCAGCAATTACTTGATCCAATTGAATGCTATTGAAGCTCAATCCGGAACTATCCTGGCCATGGAGCAGGTCGAGGCCGCCTCCAAGGAAATGGTGATAGCGCAACTTGGCAAGGCCGGCATAAACATGCGTAGTAAGCTCGGTGAAAAGCTGGCCACAATCCAGAAATTCAATGCGCCGCTGGAACGGGCGACTACATCATCGCTTGAGGCTTTGAAAGCCTATACGTTGGGGCGTCAAAGGAGCCAGAAAGGCCAACAATTGGATGCCATAACGTTATATAAACACGCCACAGAGTTGGATCCAAACTTCGCCAGGGCCTATGGGGCCTTGGCTGCGGCATACAGCAATACGAGCCAGGTCTTGTTGTCACAAGAGGCTGCGCAGCACGCATACGATTTACGGGATCGAGTAAGCGAAAATGAAAGATATTACATAGTAGAGATTTATTACTCAAATTTCACTGGCGATATCGAGCAAGCCATCGAGACAGGCAAACTCTGGACTCAAAGCTACCCAAAGGACTTTGCTGCACATAACAACTTGGGGCGTGACTATTTCGTCTTGGGGCAATTGGAACCGGCGGTGGAAGAATTTAATGAATCAATGCGCCTTCACAAGACGATCACCCCGTTTAATAACCTGGCCTATTGTTTTCTGATACTCAATCAATTTCAGGAAGCCGAAGAAATATGCAATCAAGCCATTTCAATGGGATTTGACGTCACATCGTTTCATTCAACAAAGTACTACTTGGCCGCCATCAGGGGAGATGCCGCCGGCATGGAGCAGCAAATCAAATGGCTGGCAGATAAGCCGGATAAGTATGTGGGCTATCAGTTGCAGTCAAGTACGGCACTTCTCCAAGGGCAGGTGACGAAATCCCGCGATCTTCGCAATCAAGCGACCAAGCTGGCAGAGCAAGGCAGAACGGTTAACATAGCAGCGTCGTATATAGCCACCGCCGAGCGTGCTGAGGCACTTCTCGGACTCCGCGAGGGAATTCCAGAAGGTATAGAAAAGGCACTGGCGCTTTCGAGGTATCTGTTTAGCCTTGTGGTCATCGAGATGTCCTTTAGAAGCAAAAAGCGGCCACGGATTTCACGGATTCCATGGATTTTATGAAGGCACTACCAAAAGGCGGTGTTTCTTGCAGCCTTTAGGATGCAGGCAAAGACGACGGCATCATTTGGTGCGCCTCGATACGCGCATGCCATATGCATATGGATTTGTGAAATCCGTGGCTGCTTTTGAAGGGGCTAAACAGGTACCTTTCGAGAGACGGAGCGCGATTGAATTCTGCCTATGCGTTGGCACTTTGCGGCAAGCTTGACCAGGCCGAGCTGCTGGCCGGAGAATGGAAGAAGACCATCAGGCCGCTCGATACAGTCGCAAACAAAATGAGTTATCCGATTCTTCAGGCCCAAATCCAACTTCTGCGCAAGAATTACAGCAATGCGATCCAGATGCTGCAACCGGTCCTTCAGTACGAGCGTGCCGCCGGATCGGGATTGTATGCAATGTACGTTCGTGGACAGGCCTACCTGGGTTTGGGTGACGGCAAGGCCGCGGCAGCGGAATTCCAAAAAATACTCGACAACCGCGGCTTCTCCCCTCTATTCGTCACTTACCCGCTGTCCCATCTCTACCTCGGCCGCGCCCTGGACCAGCAAGGCGACAGAACTAGGGCCCGAATAGCCTATCAGAACTTCTTCGCCCTGTGGAAAGACGCTGATCCCGACATCCCGATATTGAAAGAAGCTCAAGCCGAATATGCCAAGCTGAAGTGATTCCGTGGATCAAAGGAACCAAATGCCGTCATGGAAAAATCGGCGACCAATTTCTGTTGGGAATTCGCCGGTTAGATCGAAAAACCAAGTGAGCAGCTTGGACCAGACTTGGATCTGGACTTGGACCTCGACGTGGACGTGGACCTGGACGATCTTTTCAGGAGTAAACTTTCCAGAAATATCATTTGCCAGATCGCGCTTTATCCGTGTATGTCCACGTCCAAGTCCACGTCCAAGTCCACGTCCAAGTCCACGTCCAAGTCGAAGTCCAGGTCTAGATCCGAGGGTTAAGAAGTTTCGCGATAGAAACTTGCTAATACGCTAATCAAATGGTGGGGATCTCCATGATCGGCAAAAGCCTCTCGCATTACCGGATCATTGAAAAACTGGGCCAGGGTGGAATGGGCGAGGTATTCCTGGCCGAAGACAGTCATCTGAATCGCCGCGTTGCTATTAAGGTTCTGCCCGATGCATTCGCCAGAGACCCGGAACGGCTGGCCCGCTTCGAGCGCGAGGCCAAGCTGCTGGCGTCGCTCAGTCACCCGAACATCGCCGCCATTTATGGGCTCGAAAAGACGGACGGAAGCCCTTTCCTCGTCATGGAACTGGCCGAGGGCGCAACGCTGGCTCAGCGGATTGCCAAGGGTCCATTGGCGATCGACGAAGCCCTGGAGGTCTGCCGCCAGATCGCCGAAGGCCTGGAATGCGCGCATGAGCAAGGAATCATCCACCGGGACCTGAAGCCGGCGAACGTGAAGGTCACGCCGAATGGCAAAGTCAAGATTCTGGACTTCGGGCTGGCCAAGGCATTTCAAAGCGAGACGGCCACACCGGACGCGTCGAAATCGCCGACCATCACGGAGCAGATGACCCGCGCAGGTGTGATCCTCGGCACGGCAGCCTACATGAGTCCGGAACAGGCGCGCGGGAAGCCGGTCGACGCGCGCACGGACGTGTGGGCCTTCGGGTGCGTGCTCTACGAGCTGCTGACCGGGCGCTGCGCGTTTGGCGGCGAAACGGTGACCGACATTCTCGGCGCCGTGGTGCACAAGGAGCCCGATTGGACGGCACTGCCGCCCGCGACCCCGCCGCCTGTCCGCCGTCTGCTCGCGCGCTGCCTGACGAAGGATGCCAGGCAGCGCCTGCATGACATTGCAGACGCGCGGCTGGAAATCGACGACGCGATGAACGGCACGGGGGCGGGCGCTCCCACTGCGGAAGCGGCCCAGGGCCCCCGCCCGCGCGCTCGCGCCCCTGGCTCGCATGGAGCGTGGCGGCGGCGCTGGCGGTGCTGGGCGTGTTGGCGCTGGGAGTAGCGATTTGGGCGGTGGGGTGGCGGTCCGCCCCTAAACCGCAGCCGAAATTCACCCGGCTGACGTATCAGCAGGGCTATCTCTCGAATGCGCGATTTGCGAAGGACGGAGGCACGGTGGTTTACAGCGCGCAGTGGAACAACGACCCGCTGCAGATTTACTCCGTGCGGCTGGAATTTCCCCAATCGGTGAAAGTGGATCTGCGGAGCGCGACGCTGCTGGCCCTTTCGCCGAGCGGCGACCTGGAACTTGCAGTGGATCCTGTCCATGAATGGAGTTTTCTGAGTGGAACGATGGCTCAGGCGCAGATGGCCGGCGGGACGCCGCGGGAGCAGGAGCCGGACGTGATTGCGGCGGACTATGCCCCGGATGGGAAGACCCTGGCGGTGGCGCGGAAAGCGAACCGGAAAGTGCAACTGGAATATCCAGCGGGGAACGCGATCTACACAACCTCCGGTTACCTGGACTATGCGCGCATATCGCCGAGCGGCAAGGAAGTCGCGTTTCTGGAACACCCGGTGTACGGCGATGACCGGGGGTGG
>JBEKYG010000488.1:0-4721 GCA_049511215.1 Acidobacteriota bacterium
TGCTGTCTTGGCGTCTGGCTCTCGCGCCAGCTTCCGATATGGGTGTGTAATGATCCGGCCGCTCCGGTGGTTGAACCCGAGAGGATTATGTACCAGATAGTGACTTGAAAAAGCGTGGAGAACTCTATTTTGGCTGGCCCCCATTCACGTCGAGCGGGCGCCTGAGCAATCGTGAGGCTGTAGTTCCCAAGAAGCGGCCTTCGAGAAGTAGCTGGTGCCAAGCCCTAGCCCGAAGCTGATCATCCCGATCACATGGCTGTTTATAGCGTCGTTCGCTTTATCTGCAAGGGGCTCCGAGCAAACACAGCAGGTTTGCAGACCGATCTTGACGTAATGCCGCCCGACATCAGACAGCCATCGGGATGTAAATCCTTATCTTCTAGTGACTTAATCTGGTTGTGACAATGCTCGCCATCCTCTGGTGATGCCGGATTCGAGCGTGAGCTGATCAGAGAGAGTGTGGTCGCGGGTATGAAAGAGGAACAGCGCCGAGGAAAACATTGTGGCCGACCGGTGAACGGATTCGACGTTGAGAGGGCTGTGGAGCTGCGGCAAGCGGGCTTATCCTGGCGCAAGTTGGCATCGGCAACTGATGTGCCGATGCATCTCCTGCGGACGCGGTTGGCCTCAGTGCAGAACAGTAGCCGCGAAAAATGCGATGGAAAAATCCTGGACACCCACTATTCCAAATAATGGGTGTCCACATCTTTTGTTCGATTTGCGAATTGAACCTGGCCAATCGTGCAGGATGGCTACCTAAAAGCACTTGGGAATGGATCAAGAAATCACGCGATTAGAATGATCACCAGCAACACGCCAACAGAGCACTACCTCGGAAGCAGCAGCTTCGGTTCGATTTTGCAGCCTTTTTCACCTATGCGTCCGAACTGCTCGGCCCAGCTGCCAGCCCGAGCCCGGCGTGGTCGGGTGCCCAGTGGTCTTGCCAGTAGGTCTCCGATCTCCACTAGTCGGCGCTGAAGGCGGGCGTTCGGCGAATATCAAGCAAGCTTCATTGTGGCGATTGTCTGACGAAGGGGGCAACATGGATTGGCAGGAAGACCTCGATGATTCGCTCCTTGACCAGGAGGCCCTCACCTACCTGATCGAGCACGAACTGGATGCCACCGCTGCCGGGATCACCAAGCGAGTGATATCCAACGGGTTGGTGGGACTTAGCGAGAAGCAGCTCTCCGTCTTCAAAAAGTACGTCGTGGACGAATGGCTTGCGCGCAGGTGCAGGTGCGGAGACCACAGTGTCGAAGGGCACGACCTCATCGGCCTTTGGGTCAACGACGGTTATTGCAGCCGTTGTGCTGACAGAATGGAGAAGGACGCACGACGAGAAAACAGATGAAACTCTAGCTGAACAACTGGGTCGAGGCGACACGGTGGCTCGGCCTGACCCGAAGCATTGCGCAGAATAGGCGCTGAATCCCGTGGACTCAGGCCTGGTGTCAAGGCCTTCAAAATTCAATTTTCCGGGCTGTAAGCAACGAACGGGAGCAATGGGAGCTGGAACTATCATAGGACGGCATCGGGGTTAGAGATCGACTGGGGGAATTGTCTGCCACGTCATCCGTTCCCGGGTGCAGAATTCTACTCGAGCGTCTTCCGAGCCGTTATGTTCCGAGCAGGAATACGACGTAGGACTGTCCCGGCATGTAACATACCAAAACCGGGGACGTTGCCCTATTTTGGAAGAAAAATGGGCCAACGTCCCCGGTTCCTGGCCCTTTTTGATCCCCGCACTGATTGTACCGCCGCACCCACCTATGATGCGCCGGATTACGGCCTCCTTGAACCGGTTGTCGGCAAAGCGAAAGCTGACGAGATATTCTGGATGCAAATTCTACATCGGCAGCGTATTCTGGGTAAAAAATTAGCGGTTGTAAGCTAAATCAAAGACCTGGACACCCACCGTTCTCTGAATCTTTGATGGGTGTCCACATTCTGTGTTACCGTCATACCCACGGCATCGAACGATCCATAATAAGAAGATCCAGGAGAGTGCTCTATGGCGCCTGCATCTGGTTCGGGAAAGAGCCTTGCCGAATTGCTGACCAAGGTGATCGAACTTGGTGGTGACGGCTTGGAGGTCGAGTACAAGGATGGCTACGAAGAAATCACAGCAATGAAGGCCAATCTCGGGGTTGGGCTGGGGAACATCAAGTCCAACAGCCCGGAAGCCACCACGCTTCGAAATGAGCTTTGGTCCCTGCGCAACCGAACCAAGCGGATTGAAGTTGAGGGGAGGATATACAAAGCCCGAGTCACTACCTTTGATAGCTTTGGAGAGACTGCCTACCGCATGGAGATCCTCTGAGAGAAAGGCAAAAAACACCTCCGCCGGCGCCGCCCACGGGCTTCAAGAAACCTGAGCACTGACGATTCGCACGGCCGGAAGCCCCGCTCCGTCCAAACCTGCGCTGAAGCGGGGGAAAATCGGGCTACGCACCCTTGCCGCAAGGACACAATTAGAGGGAGATCGCGGCCGGAAACTTTTTGCAGAAAAGCGAAGAAGTCATAGATATAGACTCTATCCTTCACCGGCCGCTGTAAATGAAGATTGCCTCTTCCACGATCGGGTCGCGGTGCCAGGGCCGCGCCAAAACTCCTCTAAGACCCCAGCTGATGGAGCTGTTGCCTGTGTTCATCGTCACCGGGCCGCCGGCCGGAAGCACGATTTGAAACGCAAAACTCAGCGCTTTCCCCGCCTGAAGATTGGTCTTGTCAGCCAGTTGGACTTCCTTGGTGGAAGAGGATCGGTTGCCTTCATCGCGCGGAACAGATTCGAAGCGAATCAGCTCCAGGCGCACCTCCGTGACTTCAAAATCTTTCTGAGGATTGATCTGGAGATTGCCCGCAATTTTTTCTCCGGTCACAAATTCGCGGGAGCGCAAAGACAGAGACATCTTGGCCTGATCAGGATGATTGCTAGTCCCGAAGTCACCGGGCGAGGCGGCTGCGCCGGGAGCCAGCGACAGCACGGTAATCTCATTTTCCGCCTTTCGGTCAAATGCGAGCTTGCGGTCGAGCGTTGCGGCCAGGATCCATTTGCAGCTGGTGATGTGTCCCTGCGCGGTGGGAATCGCCGTCTGGGGAATGAAGAAATCGTGTTCAAAGATCCGGCTGAAGCCGGCGGGGAGCGTCATGGCTCCGAGGAACTCCCAATGCCCGGCAATTTGTTTTGCCTTGTCCCAGGATGTACGGCTCTCCCATGTCTTGCTCACAGGACTATACTCCCTGCTGCGATACTCAAATTCTTCAACCATCAGAAGCTCCATCCTGCCCTGCCGGATGTTGAGGTCCTTGTGATTGACGATCTTAAGGGAGGCGCGGATCGTTTCACCCGGAGCATAAACTCCTGTGGGGCGATCCAGTTTCAATGTCAGCTCGGTATCCCCTGCCCCAAGCAGCGCCGAGTCTGAACCGGCGACCGCACTGGCCATGCCTGAACCGGCACTCCCGGCCTCTTGCCCGGCAGGAGGAGACTGCGTGGGGATTTTCGGCATTGCCATTGCGGACAAGGAGGGTCCCGAGTTGACTTCCGCGGCCGGTTGTAAGCCCCCGGCCATGGTGGCAGCGCCGCAGTTCGGGCAAAACCTGTCCCCCGCCTGCATCTCACAGCCGCATCCAATACAAAGAGGAGAACCGGAGGCTTTGGTGCCGCACTCCGTGCAAAAACGATCCCCAGGGTTCAGGCCATTGTCACATTTTGCGCATCGATAGGAGAAATTCATGTGTCCTAAATATTCCGGTTTGACGCCCATGTCAACAGAGTTCGGGGACTACTCAACTCCCGAACTTGGAGCTCGGGACAGACCAAGTCCCAACGCCGGATTCGACGAACTCGGGACGGTAGCGGGTGCCGGGCGAAGGCCTGCTTTGGGATTTCTCCGCAGCAGTTGAGTTCCTGATGCATGCTCCTCCGGCTCGGATGAACCTTGGATGGGCTCTTGCCCCTCGAGGCGGCAAAAATCCCGGATTTTCCGCACATATCCGCGCTCATCCGCGTCCGGCTGTCAGGCAGCTTGTTCTTTCTATGCGTCCGATTTGCTCTCCGCGGCTTGGTGAAGATCTGCTGCTTCACCTGCCCGGTGGAATAATTCCAGGCGATTTCCACCCCAAGTGCTGCTATCCTCCTCCTACCTGGAAAAAGCGAATTACCATCATTCCCGGCAGAGTCTATTATGGTGACGGGTGCTGGAAGCGAGCACGGAAGGATAGTCTGGATTAGCAGCCTTATGGGTTGCCTCTCGTAGGTCTCGCTTGTGTCGCGCCTCCGCAGCTTCCGATTTGGGGCTTTCTGTCAACTTGCGCCGTCTCTCTCGCAATCGCAGTCGCAATCGGTTGTGTGGGTCTGCAAAAGCCGACAGCGACTGCGATTGCGACTGCGACCCCGATACCGATACCGACGCTCGCTATCCGAAGCGAACATGACCTCTGCCCGGCTCCTCATTTTTGGATCAAGTGTCCACCTACTTGTGAACTGATTAGTATTTCTGATCCGCCATGATTCTGTTCCAGTCCGGAGGCTCGACACCCAGGAGATACTTCACGAAGAAGTCGTTCTTTTTGAGATCCCCATAGTCGCCCCCTGCTCCATGCCCCCCGCCGGGGACATACAGCAGGTCGAAGTACTTCCTGGCCTTGATCAGGGCGTTGCACACCTGCAACGTGGATGAAGGATCGACGTTTGTGTCCAGCTCGCCTACGATTAG
>JBEKYG010000489.1:0-4720 GCA_049511215.1 Acidobacteriota bacterium
AATTGAATTTTGAAGATACGGCCCCTTTCATGCCCGGATCTCACCCGCACCTGCTGAACAACGGCTCACCGGAAACTACAGCCCTTGCTCCCGCGAAGTCCCGATCTGGGAAGCGTGGCTGGGGATACGATGGGCACCTCCCCGCTTCCCAGATTGCCGTATCTGGGGAACCTTGCCAGTTTGCGAGTGCTCGATAATCCGATAAGTTCTGCCGATTCAGCTACCCAGGGCCGCACGAGCCGACTATAATAGCCGCAAATTCAGGTCGTTCTGATTGCAGTGCGCGAAGTGCAAGTGGAGGGATTCTCCGTGATCGGCAAGACGCTCGGCCATTATCGGATTACCGAAAAACTCGGCTCAGGCGGTATGGGTGTTGTCTACAAGGCCCGGGATCTGCACCTTGACCGGTTTGTCGCCCTCAAGGTCCTGCCCCCGGAGAAGGTCGCCGACGCCGAACGCAAGCGTCGATTCACGCAGGAGGCCAAGGCCGCTTCGGCGTTGAACCACCCAAATATCGTCCACATTTACGACATCACCGCAGATCAGGATGTGGATTTCATTGCGATGGAGTATGTCGAGGGCAAGACCCTCGAACAAATGATCGGCCGCCGCAGCCTGCGCCTCAATGACACTCTCAAATACGCGGTTCAGATCGCCGATGCACTGGCCAAGGCCCACGCCGCCGGTATTGTTCATAGGGATCTGAAACCCGCCAACGTGATGATCAACGAGGATGGCACCGTCAAGGTCCTCGACTTCGGCCTCGCTAAGCTCACGGAACATGTCCAGGGTGATGAATTTGCCACCACCGCCACCGCCGAAGCCGTCACTGAGAAAGGAGCCATTGTCGGAACAGTTGCCTACATGTCACCCGAGCAGGCTGAGGGCAGGCCGGTTGATCCGCGCTCGGACATCTTTTCGTTCGGGTCGGTCCTGTACGAAATGGTAACGGGACGGCGTGCGTTTCAGGGGGAAAGTAAGATCGCCATACTGTCTGGAATCCTGAACCAGGAACCCTCGCCGGTGAGCGAAGTGTCGGGAGGGACGCCGCAAGAGCTGGAGCGGATCATTACGCGCTGCCTGAAGAAAGACCCATCGCGGCGTTTCCAAGCGATGCCAGACCTGAAGGTCGCGCTGGAGGAACTGAAGGAGGAATCGGACTCGGGGAAACTGCTTAGCCAGGCTGGCGCGATCAAGAGTACATCCCGCTTTTCTAAGCGTGTGACGGCGGCTGTCTTGGCGGGGGGAATAGTCTTTGTTGCGGCCGTGATTTTCTATCTGGTGTGGAAACCCGCTGGATGGTTTTGGAAATCTTCTCCTCCTCCGCTGCTTACCCACAATCAGATCAGCTTTGTTGGGGACGCAGGGTATCCTGCTATCTGGCCTGACGGGAAGTTTATAGCTTATGTCACTGGCAAGGAACTTGAAGAGCAGCGACTGATGTTGCAGGATTTGTCAGGCGGGCAAGCCATCGAGCTTTTCAAAGCAAGAAGCATCGGTGACCCAAGATGGTCTCCCGATGGATCTGAGCTGATTGTTTCTAGCTTTATGGGTGATCCACCACGTTCCCAGATCATTTTGATACCTCGTCTAGGACAAACATTTCGGCCTGTAGCTGCGGGAGCTAATTCCTGTTGGTCACCCGATGGGGCCAAAATTGCGGTAGCTTTCCAAAACGAAAAAGGATTCCGAATAGTTGACAAGGCGACTGGGCAGTCCCAAAAAATACCCCTGAGTGGATTCCAATGGTTCCTTGGTCTCGACTGGTCGCATAAATCAAACCTTGTTCTTATTTGGACAAGGCTGGAGAACGGAAGAAACGCCATCTCGACTGTCCACCAGGATGGAAGTCAGCAGCACAAGGTGACCGAAGAGGATAGTTTGATGTCCCCGCGCTGGTCTCCTGCGGGTAATGCCATTTACTTCTTTCGCAGCAAGGGCCACATCAGCGAACTGGCTAAGATACCCATCAATCCCAAATCGGGTGAAGCAGCAGGCCCGGCATCCGTGATATTGAGCGGTTTGCAGGTCGGGAGCTATTTCACATTATCAGCAGATGGATCACGTCTTGCCTATACCAGAACCCAGAGCTACTCGAACCTGTGGCTCGCGGAATTGTCCGGCCCTGGACAAAGATCGGGAGTGCAGACAAAAGCGTTGACCAAGGATACCTCCTTTTCCTACGACCCAAGCATTTCACTCGACGGGAAATGGGTTGCTTTCGTGACGGGATCTCCATTCCCGAATATTTATAAAATGCCTATTGAAGGCGGCGCGCGTAGCCAGTTGACGTATTCAGGGGCTAACCACCGTTCTCCTGCCTGGTCGCCCAAAGGTACGCAGATCGCTTTTGCCTCCGACGAGGGCGGAAGTAATAAGGTCTGGATCGTGGGTGCAGCGGGCGGCACGCCGAGGCGGTTTTCTAAAACGCAATTGAGCTCGGATCTTCACGTCTTCTGGCCTCCTGGGAACCGCATCCTCTACCAGAAAGAAGGCAATCGGAATTTTCTTTTTCTCAATCCAGTCACGGAAGAAGAAAACCTCCTAATTCAGGATGAGTCCGTTGGCTGGTTATTCTATCCCCAAATATCTCCAGATGGCATGAAGGTAGCCGCTTCATGGAATCGTAATCCGCGGGGAATCTGGCTGATCTCCCTAACGACCAATTCGGCCACATTCCTTACAGAGGGGACGTTCAAACCTATCGGATGGTCGCCGGATGGAGGCACGATCTACCTGACGAACGGTTCGGCTAACATATTGGCCCTGCCCGCAGGTGGAGGCGCTCCCAAGACTTTCATTACGATGCCAGGTAATATCGGATCAACGAGCATAAGTTCCGACGGGCGAAAGTTCGTCTGCAGCATCGGCGAAAGTAAATCCGATGTCTGGGTGGTGGAAAACTTCGACCCGGCGCGCAAATAATAGATTCGAGGCCGTGGTTTGTTGGGAAGCGGGAGTCATTGCCATGTTCGGCACAACACTCTCCCGTTACCGCATCACAGAAAAGCTCGGCGCAGGCGGCATGGGCGAGGTCTACCGCGCCGAGGACACCCAAAATCGGTGCCAGGCTACTATTTCACCATTTATTTTGAAATATCGAGGCGAGTGACGAAACATCAGCAGCGATGACACGTCCTAATCGCATCGTCCTTCCAGGCTGGGTGCACCATGTTACCCAGAGGGGTAACCATCGACAGACTGTTTTCTTCTCCGATAACGACCGGCTCGTCTACCTCAGGTTACTCGCGAGAATCTTCCCGGCTTATGAAATTACCTCAATCGGATATAACCTCATGGACAATCACGTCCACCACGTCGTCATCCCGGCGCGGGAACATTCCCTTGCCGAAGGCATAGGCCAACTGCACCACGATTTTGCACGATGGCAGAACATCCAACGCAATACCAGCGGCCACCTTTGGCAGAACCGCTTTTACTCCTGTCCTGTGGAAGAGGATCGAGTATGGGGTGTTCTGAGCTATGTAGAATTGAATCCCGTGCGAGCGCGCATGGTTGAGAATGCCTGGGACTGGGAGTGGTCCAGCGCTCGGGCGCATGTCTCGGGCAGCGATCCAAGCGATTTGCTGGATATGAATTACTGGCGAAGGACTTTCGATGAAGTGACGTGGAAGATATATCTTGAAGAGATGGCAGCTGAAAAGTCGATTCCTGCGGGAATTCGCCGTGCTACTTCCATGGGACGATTTCTGGGAAGCGATGAAACTGCAAAACGACTGGAGGGGGAGCTGGGGAAACGGCTGCTGCCGAGAAGGAGAGGCCGCAAACGCAACCCTACGCCAGAGCCGGTGAAATTGGTGAAATAGTAGCCTGGCACCGATTTAACGCCGGTTCATGCCGGGAGGCGCCATCGAAGCCTGGGGAACCTCGCATAATCGCGATCGAGGGTAATCCACTCACAGCCGGCTTCGATGGCTAGCGCCGCAAACCATGCGTCCGGCACCAGGTTGCCGCGAGCGTCGGCATCGGCACAAAGCCGCTTAAAAATGTCCCAGTGCCGCTCGCCCGGCTGGATAATGATGCCGTGCGGCTGGGAAATCAGGACGTCACAGAAATGGATCACCTCACTGAGCCCGCTTGGCCGCGCAAAAACCTTCGGGTGGGTGGTGATGCGAACCACCCCGCTCAGCACCCGCGGAGATATGCCGAAACGCGCCTCGCCATTCACAACACCCTCAAGCCAATTGCGGCAGGTCCTATGGTCGGTAGCATCGGTCCGGAAGGCCTGTACCAGGATATTGACATCAGGAAGAATCACGGCCGGCTCATTACCTCCTCCAGATTACTGGATCGATTCAGATCAATGCCCGGAAGCACGCCGCCGGAGGCTTTGGATACGGGAAGCTTCAGCCGCGGCCGCGGCGGCGCCTTCGGTTCCGCCACAATCAGGGCAAGGGCATCTTCAATCAGCGAAGTCAGGGTGCGGCCTTCCTTTGCCGCGCGATTCTTGGCGCGGCGCAAAAGGTCATCGTTGATTCTAATCGTCGTTCTCATGCATCAGAGCATATGACCTAGGCATCTATATGTCAACCAGCGAAGTCAGGGTGCGGACCACACGGAATAGTTGCTCAATCTGGAGATGTTTCCGTTAGAGGAGCAAAGTGAAGAAGTCGCGCATGGTGCGGCCGCTGGGGAAGACCGGCTTGCCGAGGCGGCACGCGAGGTCGTCCGGCGACCAGTCATCGGCGAAGATCCCCTC
>JBEKYG010000490.1:0-4713 GCA_049511215.1 Acidobacteriota bacterium
CCGAGAGAGCCCGAGCGGATGGGTTTTCGCTTGAAATTTCCAAGATGGGCGTATCGGTCGTCCCCATCGTCGATGGCAACCCCGTTTCCCCGGAGCAGTATCAGGCGCTCGATGAAGCGATCAAAGCCGGTATCGAGACAAAGCGTGAGGCACTTCAGCAGGAGATCAACGCTTTTCTGCGCCAGGTACGGGACATCAACAAGGCGAGCCGCGACCAGATCAACGAGCTGAACCGGCGGGTCGGCATGTATGTCGTGGGTATGAAGATTGAGAGCATCAAGGAGCAGCACGCCCATCTGCCCAAGGTAATCGGGTATCTGGATGACGTGCAGAACTACATTCTGTCCCGCCTCGATGATTTCACGGATGATGGCCAGAAGCAGGAAACGCCCCCCACGGGGAAGCTCAGCCTGGAGGCTCCAGCCGACCCGTTCATCAAGTATCGGGTGAACATTGTAGTGGACAACACCGACGTCCAAGGGGCGCCCGTGGTGATCGAAACCAATCCCACCTACTACAACATTTTCGGCCGCATGGACCGATGGACGCAGCTGGGCACCCTGCAGACGGACTTCACGATGATCCAGGCCGGCGCCTACATGAAGGCGAACGGGGGATTTCTCGTTGTCAACGCGCACGATGTTCTGTTGAACTTCGGCGTGTGGGAAACCCTCAAGCGCACGGTAAAGAACAAGGAGGTCCGAATCGAGGACCTGAGCGTGCAGTACGGTTTGGTGCCGGTCGCGGGGATGCGCCCCGGCGCCATCCCGACGAATGTCAAGGTCATCATGATTGGAAACCAGATGATCTATCACCTCCTGTACGAGATGGACGAGGACTTCCGCAAGATCTTCAAAGTGAAGGCGGACTTCGACTCGCAGATGGATAACGATGCGAGGTCGTTGCAGAGTTACGCCTCCTTCATCAGCAACCGTTGCCATCACGAGCATCTGCTGCACTTCGATCCATCCGGCGTAGCCGAGGTGATCGAGTACGGAGCGCGCCTGGTGGATGACCAACAGAAGCTCTCCTCGCGCTTCAGTGATGTGGCCGACATTGTGCGCGAAGCAAGCTACTGGGCACGCCAGGAAAAGCAGGAGACCGTCTCGGCCACTCACGTCCGGCGGGCCATCGAAGAGAAATATTTTCGTTCCAGCCTCGTCGAAGAACGCCTCCGGGAGTTCATCACCGAGGGAACCATCATGGTGGACGTGACCGGCGAGGCAGTCGGGCAGGTCAACGGACTTGCCGTGCTCGACCTCGGCGACATTCGCTTCGGCAAGCCCTCGCGCATCACAGCGAAGACATTCATGGGTAAGAACGGAGTTCTTGATATCGAGCGCGAGTCGAAGATGAGCGGCAAAATCTATGAGAAGGGGGTGCTGATCCTGAGCGGGTACCTCGGTGCGAGCTATGCCCAAGAACGCCCGCTTTCGCTCTCGGCAAGCATCTGTTTCGAACAATCCTATGAGGGGGTTGACGGTGACAGTGCCTCATCGACGGAACTGTATGCACTGCTCTCCAGCCTGTCCAGCGTCCCCATCAAGCAGGGAATTGCGGTGACCGGCTCCGTCAACCAACACGGCATGATCCAGCCGATTGGCGGCGTGAACCAGAAGATCGAGGGATTCTTCGACGTGTGCAAGGCAAAGCGCCTGACTGGAGATCAAGGCGTCATGATCCCGATCCAGAACGTCAAGAACCTCATGTTGCGGCAAGATGTGGTGGATGCTGTCCGGCAGGGCAAGTTTCACATCTACGCCGTGAGCTCAATCCACGAGGGAATCGAGATCCTGACCGGTTTGCCGGCAGGTGTGAAGACGAATGGATCCTATCCGGAAGGTACCATCAACCACCGTGTCGAGCAGCGTTTGAAGGAATTTGCGGATGGACTGAAAAAATTTGCCGAATCGGCAAATGAAAAGGAAAAAAAGGAACAATAGGTCTCTTGGCGCAGACCTTGGCGACTCCCTACAATCGACTATCTCAACTCAGAGAATGCGGAGACCGACGAGGATCAATTTGGAGGTTTATGAATACTCTCAGCGCCCTCAGCGGTCTCTGCGACCTCTGCGCTGAGATGTCTGGATTTTTCCCTGATTGGCAAGGATCAACAATCAGTAGTATTAACAAAGGGGAATCGGTGGCGCTGTCGAGCCAAGGTCCAACGGCGACGTCGATTCCGAGCTTTCGAGAGAAGCACGCGATTCATGGACATGATCAGTATCGAGGAGGCGTACGAGATCGTACTTGCCAACCTGCCGCCCCGGCGTGTGGAGCGAGTCGAGTTCCAGTCCGTGCTGAACCGCGTCCTCGCGGAGGAACTCTGCGCGAGCATGGACATACCTCCGTTCAACCGCGCTGCTGTGGATGGCTTTGCCTTGCGTGCGGCCGATGTCAAAGCTGGCCCAGTAGATCTGGAACTCGTAGGCGAGGTTCGTGCCGGCAGCGGAGCTTCGGCCACGATCGCTCCCGGCCAGGTGATGGCGATTACGACCGGTGCGCCGGTCCCGTCCGGAGCCGACGCCTTGCAGATGCTGGAACACGCCCGGTCTTCCCCGGATGGCCGCCGGGTTACCATTCTCCAGCCGGTCATGCCAGGTCAGAACATTGTACCTCAAGGAGCCGAGGCGGCGGTCGGTGACACCGTACTCGAGGCCGGCCGTGTGCTCGGTCCCGCGGAGATCGCCGTGCTGGCAACCTTCGGTTGCACCCAGGCTGCCGTCTGGCGCCGGCCTCGGGTCGCCCTGTTGGTGACGGGTGATGAACTGGTGGAGGTCCAAGAGACTCCTCGCCGGGGACAGATTCGCAATTCCAATGCTTACTCTCTGACGGCTCAGCTACGTTGCCTCGGAATCGAGCCCGAGTATCTCGGGATCGCTTGGGACAACCCGGCAGATTTGCGCCGAAAGGTGGAAGAAGGCCTGGATCGGGATGCAATGGTAATCTCGGGAGGGGCTTCCGTCGGCCCTTACGATTTTATCAAGACCGTCTTCAAAGAGCTGGAAATCAAAATTCTCTTTACTCGGGTGGCCGTAAGGCCGGGCAAGCCCGCCGTCTTTGGGCGCAAGGGGGATGTGCTGGTCTTCGGATTGCCGGGCAATCCCGTGTCATCTCTGGTTTCCTTCGAAAACTTCGTCCGCCCTGCTCTCGGGCGCTTGTGCGGCTTCACCAGACCGGACCTGACGCGCATCGAGGGCGAGCTGTCGAGCACGATCCGGCAGGTTCCCGGAAGAACGGCATTCCTCCCCGCCATTGCTTCCCCGGATGGCAAAAGCTGGAAGGTGAGCCCGCTGCCCTGGAAAGGCTCCGGAGATATCATCGGTTTTTCGCGTGCCAATGCGCTGGTTATTTTCCCTGGCGAACGCAACTTGATGGCTTCCGGGGAGAGGGCCGAGGCCCTCCTCTTACCGGACTATTTCATGCGGAGCAGGTAAATGCGCGACCAAAAACTGTCGCATATCAATGCCAGAGGGCAGGCGCGCATGGTCGACGTCTCGGATAAGCCCGAAACGCACCGCCGGGCGATCGCCGAGTCCTTTGTGAAGCTCTCGCGCAAGACCATGGCGCTGATCTCGGACGGCTGCCTGCCAAAAGGAGATGCGCTGGGGACCGCGCGTCTTGCCGGAATCATGGCTGCGAAACGGACCCCTGAACTCGTGCCGCTGTGCCATCCTCTGCTCCTGGCTCACGTGGACGTGCAGGCGGAAGCGCTCGAGACAGGGGTGCGATTTGAGGCAACGGTTTCGTGCGCCGGTCAGACCGGAGTCGAAATGGAGGCGCTCACGGCAGCCTCCGTGGCGGCGCTCGCTCTCTATGACATGGTCAAGGCCGTGGAAAAGGGCGCTTCCATCGAGACAATCCGGCTGCTCGAGAAAACCGGCGGCAAGGGCGGTACCTATAAAGCAAGGCCGAAGGCTAAAGGCTCAAGGCGGGTCTGATGTCTGAAGACTGATGTCTGAAGTCTGCAGGAGCTTGCCATCTTCATTTTTCGCGCGTTATACTCTTCGCGATCGATTGGGTTTGCAGTGAGTGACTTTAAATCGGACAGGGCCATGAAACTATGCCTATCTACGAGTATTCCTGCCAAAACTGTAGACGAAAAATGAGCTTCCTGGTGCTTTCGCCTGCTTCCTTTGAACCTGTCTGCAAGTTCTGCAAGAGCACCGACCTCGAACAGCTGTTCTCGCGCTTTTCATCGCCAAAATCCGATGAACAGCGGATGGAATCCTTGGCCGATCCCACTACCCTCGGCGGGTTGGATGAAAACGATCCCGCGAGCGTCGCCCGCTGGATGAAGAAAATGGGCAAGGCAATGGGCGAGGATGTCGGGGAGGATTTCGACCAGATTGCAGAAGAGGCAGCACAGGAAGTTGCATCGGGCCGGACCGGCGGCGAGGATGAGACCGGCGCGCCGAATTCCTCCGACGAACTTTGAAAACGGGCAACGGCGGTTAGGGCCTGTCAATGAATAACGTTTGCACTTTGCTGCGGCCCTCAAGCCCGCTGGCAAGGCACGAGCGACGAGCATACCCGCTGTGGTATGTAAGGAGCGAGCAACGCAGCCAGCGGGCCTGAGGGCCGCAGCCCATAGGGGCGCGGCGGCGGGCGGGCATCTGCGGCGTTGCCGCTCCTCGACGATGTCATCACATCGCCTGCGTCGCGGCGCCTTGCATCTGCCCGCCCGGCGCTCGCGCCAAAGTGTAAACGTTA
>JBEKYG010000491.1:0-6481 GCA_049511215.1 Acidobacteriota bacterium
GAAAATGGCGGATGGATCCACCCGAGTCCGTCCGGATCCTCGGAACTGGACGATGGGCCTCTCTGTGGGCAGCTCACACGTGCACGCCCTACGCTACCGAAGTCAACCGGATAAGCATTTCCGACGATTCCCGGCCGATGACAAGAAATTTGCTGAAAGGCTACTCAACTTCGAAACTCTGGGATAGTTTCGAGGTTGAGTAGCCTGAAACCCCTAACATGCCTCGTTCTCAGGCACAGGCTGCCCTCTAATTGAAGGGCCAGGCGAATTTCCGTGACCGGCACCTTCAGCCTTCACCGGATATGGATGTGGTCAAGATGACCATCGCGGACAAATCCCGCAGCACCAAATAGAAATACAGGCTGACGATATGAGCTCAAGGCTTTTCAAATGATCGCAGTGGGGGAGTCACCTGACCTAACGAAAAAATCGCGAGCGCTGCGACGACCGGTGGAGCGATTGGTGCTAGAATGGTTCCTCCAGATTTCTGCCAGGAGGAGAGATGGGGTTGCACCTTTTTCCCCGCCGAATTCATCCCTCACCGATCTATTCGGAGAGAGGCCTATGAAGACTATCCTGGACATGTCCACGGAAGAGCAGGCTCTTCTCAAGGAACTGCGATCTGAGATGCAAAGGGAGTTTCCGGATTGGTCCTTTCGTCTCACCCTCTTCGGCTCGCGAGCCAGGGGAGATGCCGCGGCTGATTCCGACGTCGATGTGCTTGTGGAGATCCATTCGCACTCTATTTCCTTTGAAGAAAAGCGGCGCGTCCGGCAGCTGGCAGGAGTACTATCCTTGAATTCCGGTTTTGTATTGTCACTCTTGATCGCGGACCGCCTGACGCTCGAGCAGCGCGGCGACTTTTCTATTTTTCGGAACATACGCGAAGAGGGGTTCGTGATATGAATCGCCGGGAAATCGACGAGTTGCTGGAGAAGGCGCGTCGCAGTCTTGCCGCGACCGAGCGCCTGCTGGCAGATGGGGATAGCGACTTCGCGGTTTCACGCGCTTACTACGCCATGTTTTATGTCGCCCGAGCATTGCTGCTGACCCGAGATATCCGCCGCTCCAAGCATTCCAGGCGTCATTGCCGCTTTCAACGAGCAGTTTGTCAGGGACGGAACCGTCCCGCACCATCTTTTCATTTGATTGAGAGATGCGTTCGACGACCGCGCGGAGGGCGACTATGGCCTCGCCGTCGTTTCTCAGGAGCAGGCGCGTTCAGGAATCGATGCAGCTCACGCCTTTGTCGATGATATCAGCCGGCGCCTGACCTCATCATCCTAATTAATCGAAACAGGCGCGCAACAAACACTGACATCACGGCATGGATTTCTTCCGCGTTCCTGAGGTTAACAGGTCCGGTTTGCTCGTGCGTGTTTCGTTGCGGGGCTCGTATCTTCAATATTCAATTTTTGACCAAAAAATCGAATATTGAAGATACGAGCCCCTTCACGCTTGACGACCACTCAGGAGTATTCGAGGAGATTCTTAACGGGACGCGGGTGCCTGGAAAGACTGGCGTCCCGCCTGAGATCAAGGGAGCATATCGTCGGACGCCAGAGACGCTCCGGGCAATACCCTACCATTCTCAAGTTACTTCTTTTCCGCTCCTATCGTTTCCGAGATAACGTCATATGAGTTTCCGGACCTCCCAAATCTTTGCTTTAGCCCGCACCTTAATATTCGCCTCGCTCTTCATGGCCGGCGTGCTGGTCTATCTTCCCTGGGCCATTGGCATCTTTCGTTGGGTGCCCAGTGCGCAACCGCGCTGGGAATTGTTTGGCATTGTGCCGCTCGTCCTTGGTGCCTGCCTTGGCCTGTATTGCATATTCGCATTCGCATGGACGGGACGGGGCACCCCTGCACCCTTCGACCCTCCGCGCACCCTTGTGATCCAAGGCGTCTATCGCTATGTGCGCAATCCGATGTATTGGGGGGCGTTCCTGATGCTCATGGGGCAGTGGGCTCTGTTCGGAGTGGGGTGGGCCGGCGTCATCTATATCGCCTGCTTCGTTGTGCTCACACATGTGTTTGTGTGCTTATACGAAGAGCCAACGCTGCGAAAGAAGTTCGGCGATGATTACGACGACTACTGGCTCAACGTCCCGCGCTGGCTCCCCCGTCTCAAGCCCTGGGCGCAATCTGGCATTAAATCCGTTCGCACAGGTAATCGTTGATGAGTCCGTAGTGGCTCCATGGTCTTTTCCGATCAGGCACGCCGGACACACGGTCGGCTACTCGGAAATTGGCAGGCGATCCAGATACAGGCTTCGGGTCGATAGCGCACCTCGACAACCTCCGCCGCGCCGTAAACGGCCTACTCGGGCTTGATGCCGTGTGAAGGGTCATTGACCCGAATGCGACTTCGGGGGGCATGTCCTGGATTTCACCTCTACGAGCAGCGCGTAATACGTCCAAGTGGCTGGTCATCGATCAACTTCCGAAGCCTGTTGCGGGATGGTCAGGTGCACACCAACGGGCAAGACGGCCAGTTTCTCGAGTTTGATGTCGTAGGGGCACAAGTATTGAATTCGATCGGGACCCAGTCCAAGCGCACTGCTCTTGTGCGCAACCGGCCGATGGACATGTACGTGCGGAAGCAGGACGGCTACCTGGGTACCCATCTCCCGGAATTATTGGAATGTGTTACGTCCACATTCCCATTCCGATCAAAGCTGAGATGGTATCCTTTCGCGAATGTCTTGTCTTGAATCGTCACGTCCTTCGCGAGGCGGCAGGACTTCAGTTTTCCATTGTCATAGAACGAGCCTCCTGCATTCGTCCAAAATCTGAACGGGGCGCAACGCACCCCCTGAATCTCTTCCTCTTGTGCCAGCCAGCCGAGCCGTAACCTGCCGTCAGGGTAGAATCCCGTTTCAAAATTGGTTCCCCAGCCCCTGACCAGGTGTCCTTGAATGAGCGTGTCACGCGAAAGAAAGCAATCCGTGACCGATCCATTTAGATTGAACGACACCACGCTTCCTGCCGGCAGAATCTGACCGGTGATTGGAGTGTCTTCAGACAAGGTGCAGGATTGCGGCTTTTCGTCACCATTAAATGACAGTCTGCTGCCGGAAGGAGGGACCTGATTGGAAAAGGAATAATCGCGGGATAACGTGCAATATGCAATTATGCCGTTTTTCTGATACTTGACCACACCCATGCAAGGGATGCCGTGAATCTCGGTCGGCTGGTCCAACCGGGTTACGGCGATATAGTTTGAGTACGCATTTATGCCAAAGATCAGAGCGAGTGGCGCGCACATTACCGGCCCGATGAGCCACCACGGCTGAGATAGCTTCCGCGCCAACCACCAGGTCAGTAGCGCGAAAAACACCAGGACCGCCACCACCGCCACCGAATCACTGTTTGAAGTTTCACCTACGACCAGGGCCAAAAAAATCCAATAATTCCCAGCGCCAACGATACCGCAATGGCTGTTCCCTTCGTCGACATATAGCCTCCGCACCATGCAATTAGGTTGAAGCTCTGGCTCTCAGTCCAAACGCAGAATCTCAAATCCCGTAGATCATCGGCGCCAGTTGGTGGAGCCGATGTCGGATCCTGCCTCCTGGCCATTCATGACGCAATCGGCAGATTGCTAATCCCGAGCTTCATTGGCCAGTCTTTTGTTTGCTCACCGCTGGCAGCAATTTCCAACCCAGGAACACAAGACTGATGCCCAGGCCCCAATACTTGATCATTTCCTTGAGGAATGTCCATAATCCACCTCCGTGTATGACAGCCTGGTTTCGCAGCCGCAAGATACCGAGGCCGCCCAAGCCGCAAGCGAGGAAAATAACGGGCGGGCGGCCACCCACGCGCCGGCGCCACTATTCTCGCGTGACAGGTCCACTAGAGACTCATCCGGAAAGCCTCTTTTTCGCGATTTCACGGCCCAGAAGTCCTTTGTTTTCAATGTCGTCATTCGCAAGAAACGGCCTTTCCGGATGAGTCTCTAGGAGTTTTTCCGCCCGGCTGACGCCTCAGCTGCTAATATCGGGACTCTCTGTGCCAGGATTTGCCTGACCGCTGCCTGTTGCTCTGTCGGAATAGACCAAGTCTTGACGCAGCTAGGAGGCCTGGTGCTGACAAAAGCATGAAGCAATCCCACACCATTGACGCGGACGGTCAGCTTGCCTGTTCCTTCCTCGAATGTATAGGATGCGACTTCCTGCCAACGGATCAGAATATCGGGGGCCAGAATTCCCTTGTCTCTGATCGACAAGCTCCGCATGCGAATCAGAACCAAATAGGTCATCAAGAACAGGAAAAGAACAGGAAGAGGCAGATTGCGCAAGTGGGCCGTTCCCTCGTGATAAAGCCAAAGAACGTCTGCTAATGTTACGAGCCCGGCAAAGCCACAGATTAATGCGCTGAGGATGAGGGGTTTATCCCCCTGCTGGCGTCCGAGATCCAACAACAGGCGGCCACTCCGCTTGCTGAGCGGAAGCCAAAACAAAAAAGGGGGCAAGAACACGGCTAGCCTATGTTTGCGGGGTTTCGGCATTCGGATTGGCTGAAACCCGCTAAAAATCAGGGTCCGATATCCGATCTTGCGTTTTGCATAGGGGCACGCTATTAAGTGGTTAGTAGAAGATTTAGCTTGATAAATAGCTTGAAGCGTGGTGGAATAGCCCTGTCAATGATAGGAGCACACCATGTACCTCCGGACCACCCGAGTCAAGCGTCCCGATGGCCGTCGATGAGTACATCCGGCTGGTTGAATCCCACTGGAACGACGGCAGCCCTCGCCACCGAATCATCTGCAATTTGGGCCGGAAAGATCTTCTGGCGCCGCATGCTGATGCGCTGCTACACATCCTGAAGGGCGAGGAAAAGCCGGCCGCTAACCAGGATGCCGATGCCATTGGCGCCTGGGACTGGGGGCCGATGCTCGTGGGGCGTCATTTCTGGCAAGAGCTCGGGCTACAAGGCATCATCGACGGGCTCGCCAAAGCGACGGCAGATCGCGAAGAACTTTCCGATCGAGCGTTGGCGCTGGCGGTGAATCGTTTGTGCGAACCGACGAGCGAGCATGGGATCGCGCGTTGGCTCGAGACCGATTATGTCTGCGACCGCAAAGGAGAGCGGTGGCTGCCGCAATGGCGCGACGACGCGGAGAGGCTTGCGAGCAAACGGCCACGGGTGAGAGTCAAGGATCGGCAGTTACGGCAGTGGTATGGGACTCTGGATCGGCTGGTGCGCAGCAAGGAGCAAATCGAGAAGAAGCTATTCCTGTCCTTACGAAATTTGTTTTCGTTGAAGGTCGACTTGGTGTTCTACGATCTGACCTCGACCTATTTCGAGGGCCATGGGCCGCTGGGCCTGGCCGCCCACGGCCATAGCCGAGATGACAAGCCGCGCAATCGGCAGGTGCTCGTGGGTCTGGTCATGATCGACGGATGGCCTATTGCCCACCATGTTTTTCAGGGCAATCGGCGAGACTCTGCAACGGTCGAGGATGTGTTGAAGGACATTCAGGAGAGGTTCGGCCTTCGACGGGTGGTATTCGTAGGCGACCGCGGCATGGTGACATCGGACAACGTCGAACTGCTCCGCTCCAAACACCAGGGCTATCTGGTGGGGTTGAGCCGCCGCAGACGACCGCAGGTGATTCGATACCTCCAGGCGGCGACCGGTCCGTGGCTGGAGTGCCCGATGGGGATTACGGCGCGCGAGAAGACCAATCCGCCGAAGACGCTGGTACAGGAGGTAGCCTCGGGTAAATCAGGAGTCCGAGTCTTCGTCGTGCACAGTGACGAGAGACTGGAGTATGAACGTGGTGAACGCGAAAAGGCCATGCATAAAGTACGGGACGAGTTGGAAGCTCTCAAGGGAAGAGTAACTCGGGGGAGGCTCAAAGCTCCCGAGAAGATCGGGGCAGCTGCTGCCAGGGTATTGGCTCGCAACCACGGGACCCGCTACTATGATTGGCGACTCAAAGACGGCAAGTTCGACTATTTCGAGCATCCGGTGAATCTTGCGCAGGAGAAGGCTCTCGAAGGCAAGTACGTCATCCAGACGGAGGAGCCGAATTTTTCAGCTCTTGAAGCCGTCGCGACCTACAAGGAACTCAGTGAGGTTGAGCGGGCGTTTTGCGGACTCAAGGACGTCATCGACATGCGCCCGATCTATCACCAGCGGGCTCACCGGGTCCAGGCGCACATTTTTGTTGCCTCGCTGGCGTTCTTGCTCGATAGGGCCCTGGAGAAAAAACTAAAATCGGCACAGATCGACATCTCGTCTGAGGATGCATGGCAACTGTTGAAGACCGTCCGAGTCGTAGAGATCGATCTGGGTACCGGTGAGCAAAAACGCTCCGTCACTCGTGGAAGCGCTCGTGCCGCGCGCATCCTTAGGGCAGTAGGAGTCAAGAACCTTGATCCCGACAGCACAACGAAGTCAGCCAAAAAGGCTGCATAGTGACACTTGCGAAAACTCGGCTTTTTGTTTTCAGTAGGTTACGGCGTTGCCC
>JBEKYG010000492.1:0-4702 GCA_049511215.1 Acidobacteriota bacterium
GGCCCGCTGGCGTCGTTGCTCGCTCCTTACATACCGCAGCGGGTATGCTCGTCGCTCGCGCCTAGCCAGCGGGCCTGGGGGCCGCAGCAAAGTGCAAACGTTATTCTTTGACAGGCCCTAAGAGCCTCATATCCGCAAGCTATTGGGTGCGTGCCCCGCACAGCCGTTCCAAGTGACGAACGAAAAAGCGCGTCATTCGCCATTGTTTTTAGAGGGAGCCTTCTTCTTCTTCTCGAAATCTGTAGCCGAAGCTCCGGACGGTCTCGATCAAGCCGCCAAGTTTGCCCAGCTTCTTTCTCAACGCCATGACATGCACGTCGACGGTGCGGTCCAGGACTTCGACATCTCGCCCGAGCACATTGTCGATCAATTCGCCGCGGGAGAATACGCGTCCGGGGTGAGCGGCCAGAAAATGCAACATCCGGAATTCAGTTGCGGTGAGCACAACTGCTTCGTTCCCGCAGGTTACTTCGCGCCTGTCCAGGTCGATGGCCAAACCGCCGCGTCGGAGCAGGGCGGGAGGCTCTTGGTTACCGGCGCAGCGACGCAGCAGGGCACGAACTCGAGCGGTCAG
The DNA here is from genome assembly GCA_049511215.1 of Acidobacteriota bacterium. Classification (GTDB taxonomy): domain Bacteria; phylum Acidobacteriota; class UBA6911; order UBA6911; family UBA6911; genus JAFNAG01. The sequence continues at coordinate 575 of JBEKYG010000492.1, forward strand.
CTCGCGGGTGCTGAAAGGCTTGGTTACATAATCATCCGCTCCCAACTCCAGTCCGACGATGCGGTCGGATTCGGCCGCCTTCGCCGTCAGCATGATCAGCGGAATGCCCGCAGTCCGGCTGTCTGACCTTAGACGGCGGCATACTTCCAGGCCATCGATCCCCGGTAACATCAGGTCTACGAGAACGACATCCGGGATCTCCTGCATCGCCATTGCCAAGCCGGTTTCTCCGTCAAGCGCTCCCCTCACCCGGAAGCCCTCTTTTTCGAGGTTGTAGCGTACTAATTCGATCAGGTCTTTCTCGTCATCAATTGCCAGGATGGTTCTTTTCGGCATGCCTGCCCTCGTATCTTGCGAAGTTACCAATCAGTTCATAAGTAGGTTGACATTTGGCGGCATCAATAAGCGGCATCAATAAAGAGAGGAGAGCACTTTATCCGTCGGTATCGGTATCGGTATCGGGGTCGCAGTCGCAGTCGCTATCGGCTTTTGCAGACCCATACAACCGATTGCGACTGCGACCCCGATACCGATACCGATGATCGCCAACCAAAGCGAACACGACCTCCGTCCAGATCCTCATTCTTTGATCAAATGTCCACCTATTTATGAACTGATTAGCATGTAACAAAGCCATGGGGAAGAGTACCAAAAAAGACTCGCAGTGTCCTTCTAGATCATCCCCTTTCTTCTTGGGGCACTCGCGGGGTAGACTTGGGTGATGCATAGGGAGTTGCTGCAGAGGAAGTTGGCTGCCCATAAGCCCCATGATGAGACTGAGCGGCGGATGCTCGAGAGATTACGGCGGTTCGTTCGGGAGAACCCGGACTGTTTTTCCCCCGAGTTGCAGACCGGGCACATCACGGGTGCTGCCTGGATTGTGGATCTCACACGCCGGCACGTTCTGTTGACCCATCACCTGAAGCTCGACAAGTGGCTGCAGCTGGGGGGACACGCCGAGGGCGAGGTTGATCCGTTGGCGATTGCGCTGCGCGAGGCTCGCGAGGAATCCGGTCTGACCTTCATCCGGCCTTTGTCGGACAATATCTTTGACGTGGATGTTCACCCGATCCCGGCCAGAGGAAACCAGCCCGAGCACTTTCACTATGACATCCGCTACCTGATGGAAGCAGATCGCGAGCTGCCGCTGCGTATCAGTAGCGAATCCAAGGCGCTATCCTGGGTCAAGATCGACGAGATCCATCTATGGTCCCGTGAGGAGTCCATTGTGCGAATGGCCTCGAAATGCCTCGGTTTTTTCGTCGCCACCGATGGCGCGAAAATTTACAGACTCAAGAACCCAAAGGACTGCTGGAGCCTCTGAGTTTTGGATTCTCTAAGAGAATCGTGATTCCCGGTGAGCCTCCAAACTCACCTATGACTTTCTCCCTTGTTCGCCACCCCTGAGAATCGGGTGTCATTTTAGAGTTTTTTTCTATCCTAGAGTACTTCCGAGGGGTTACGCCCACGGGCTGTGGGATATGACCCACCCCTTGTCTAGTGATTTTGATCACGTTTTTGTGTTTAAGACTGCAACATATTCAACTGATGAAATTTACATCAGTCTTAAGAAAATATGTCCAAGAGGAGTGAAAATTGCTTGATATAACCCGACGCTTCAGCGCTATTTCTAGTTTAAGCGATAAAAGGGTGATTTTTTGGAGGCATTATGAGAATGAGTAAGAAAGCCTCGACGGTAGCGACCATGTCGTTGCTGGCCATCTTGGCTGCTGCTCTGGCGATTGTCGCAATGGTTAGAGCGAACAATGAACTGGCCGATTCTGTTTCGAGAGCGGGTGCGAAGGCTCCTGCCGCGGTGTCGAATACGGGCTTGGCGGTAGCTGCTTCGAGGCAGGGTGATCTGGGCGCCGCTGAGGTGCAGCCGGTCCACGCGGTTGCGCGGTCCGCTGACCCAGTCGCTTCCGACACGCAGATTATTGACCCAACCTCGTCCGACCCTCGGAATAATGACGCGAACTCGTCAGGCTCGCAGAATGGCAGCCAGACGTCCTCTGGTTCGCAGCCTGCGACCCACACCTTCACTGCCGATGAGGTCGCTTATTATCTTTCCGCGGATGAGACTGTTTTCATTCGCCCCGGGCTTAACGTCACTATTCAGAATGTGACGATTCCCGCGGATCGCAAGCCGGTGGTAACCTTCCTGCTTACCGACGCTCAGGGACAGCCCCTCGATCGTTTGGGGGTGCTGACCCCGGCTACCGTCAGCACGAGCTTCATTCTGGCATATTTGCCTCCAACCACGAAGGGGGAGGTTACTGATTACGTCGCCTACACAACCCGGACGCAAACCAGCCCGATCACGGGGGTTAAGGCCATCCAGGCAGGGACGGATTCAGGGGGAACCTATACGCCCTCGGGCTTGAATGACGGCGTCTACACCTACAAGTTCGCCACCGTGCTGCCGTCGGGTTACAACACCGCGGCCACGCACACGCTTGGGATCTACGCCACGCGCAACCTGACCGAGTTCGGCCTGACCCTGTACGTGTCGGACGTGACGAAAGACTTTGTCCCCAACGGAGCGGCCGTTACCCAGGTCCACCAGGTTGTGCCCACGGCAAACTGCAACCAGTGCCATGACCCGCTGGCCGCCCATGGTTCGACGGGCCGGCGCGCCGTGGAAATCTGCATTCTGTGCCACAACCCGCAGACCATCGATCCCGACACGGGCAATACCGTGGACATGAAGGTGATGATCCACAAGATCCATATGGGTTCCTCCCTGCCGAGCGTGATTGCGGGCACACCTTACATCATCATTGGCAATGCCCAAGCGGTCCAAGATTTCTCAACCGTATCGCTCCCTCAGGATATTCGAAACTGTCAGACCTGCCACAGTGGCGCGTCCCAGGTTAATGCCTGGAACCTGCAGCCCAGCATGGAAGCCTGCGGTTCCTGCCACGATGACATCAACTGGGCAACCGGTGCGAACCATCCAGGCGGGGTTGCTACCGACAATTCAAAGTGCGCCAGCTGCCACTTGCCGCAGGGGACGTTCGAATTTGATGCTTCGGTGATCGGAGCGCACACCGTTCCTTACAAGTCGAAGCAGCTCCTTAATCCCAAGGTCAACATCATCAGCGTTACCAACACCGCTCCCGGCCAGCACCCGATACTGAAGTTCACGTTCACCGACAAGAACAACAACTTGTTGGCGCCGTCTCTATTCACGGGGACTGGAAGGCTGTCGCTCAATTTCGGCGGACCGACGACCGACTACACCACCACCAAGTCGGAAACCGTCAGCAGCATGCCGGCTTATGTGAACGGCGTCGCTACCTACACAGCCACCTATACGATTCCAGCAAACGCCATAGGTACTTGGGTATTGGAAACGGAGGCGCGCCTCCAAACCAATCTGATTATAAACGGAGATCCGAAGAATTTGTCCGCCTCCCAGAGGGATGCCGCGCTGAACACGCTGACCTACTTCGCCGTCACGGATAAGACCCCAGTAGCCAGGCGCACCGTGGTATCGATCGACCAGTGCAACAAATGCCACGATCAGCTGGGCAAGGCCAGCGCTGCTCTACAAACGGGTGGATATACCTTTGCGTCATTCCACGGCGGCGGCCGCAACCAGATCGTGTGTGGTATTTGCCACAACCCGTCATTTGTAGCCAGCACGACACCCATCTCCTTCCAGATCTTGGTCCACAGGATCCATACGGGAGACAATCTGAGCGGCCCCTACGTCGTCGGCGGCACGGACTTCAGCGACGTGCGCTATCCTGGAGATCGGCGCGACTGCACCGCATGCCATGCGGGCACCTCTTATCAAGTGCCGCTACCTGCGACCAATATCGCGGTGACTACGCCCAATTGGTACTGGACGCCAACCCTGCCGACCGCGGCCGCTTGCCTGGCGTGCCATGACGCCGCCTCATCGGCGGCGCATGCATTCATCAACACCACCGTGCTCCCGAACGGGTCCTTGACGGTCGAGTCGTGCGAGGTATGTCATAAAGAAGCCGCAGACTTCGCGGTCACCAAAGTACACGCTCGCTAGAGGCCAATATGACACTTACGCGGGGTTCTAAATATTTGCTCATGTCCGCAGTTTTCGTGATTGGGGCTCTGGCCAGCAACCCTACTGGGTTGCTGGCT
>JBEKYG010000493.1:0-4701 GCA_049511215.1 Acidobacteriota bacterium
CTGCGGCGTTGGCGCTCCTCGACGATGTACCGAGACATCGCCTGCGTCGCGCCGCCTTGCATCTGCCCCCGCGGCGCTCGGAACGCGGCCCCTCCTAATTCTCGGACGGGCTCCTAGGAACCGACAAAATGAATGGGGACGCCATATGAGCGCTCGCAAGGCCACTATCGTACGAGTCACGGAGCAATTGGAAGTAAAGATCGTGCTGAACCTCGATGGCCGAGGCGAGGGTGATGTACAGACCGGGTCTCCCTTCCTCGATCATATGCTGACGCTGTTTGCGCGGCATGGCGCCTTCGACCTCGATGTGATGTGCCGGGCGAACGAAGCCGATCCTCACGATCTGACGGAGGAGGTGGCTTTCTGCCTGGGCCTGGCACTGGACAAATCACTCGGAGACAAAGTGGGTATCCTGCGCTTAGGGCATTCCTGCTCGCCGGTGGAAGACCACCTCGCGCGCGCGGTAGTTGAAATCTCGGGACATCCATGTCTGGTCTATCGCATGCACGCGTCGGCCCTGTCTTTAGGTGGCAAGGACTCAGGCGAAGTGGAAAGATTTTGGAGAGCCTTTGTCGCCCAAGCCCGCCTCAACCTCCACATTGAACTCTTGTACGGCAAAGGCGGATTGCCTGGTTTCGAGGCCGTTTTCAAGGCGGCGGGCCGCGCCTTGAGCGATGCATGCCGAACGCAGACGCGGCCTAAGGGCTCGCCAAACTCAACCGCGAAGGGCTCAAAAGCCACAAAAAAACTGAAATGATCCCTTCTCGTCCCGGTGATTCGAGATTCGAAATTCGAAATTCGAGATTTTAGAATTTCGAATTTCGAATTTCGAATCTCGAAGCTGGTGAGAAAAGCGGGTCAGAAACTGATATAATCGCAGCTCACGTGCGAAAGGGGCGATCATGCTGGATGTGCTGGCACTGGTGTTGGGCGGCGGCCGCGGTCAACGGCTCTATCCTCTGACGAAGTTCCGCAGCAAGCCCGCGGTCCCTTTTGGCGGAAAATATCGGATTATCGACATCCCGATCAGCAATTGCCTCAACTCGGACATCAATCGGATATTTGTGCTGACCCAGTTTAACTCAGCATCGCTCAACAAGCACATCGTCCAGACCTATAAGTTTGACATGTTCAGCGGCGGCTTCGTCGATATCCTCGCCGCGGAGCAGACGCCGGACAACGCGAACTGGTTCCAGGGCACCGCGGATGCAGTACGGCAGAGCATCAAGCACTTCGCGCCCTACGATGTGCGCTACATCCTGATCCTTTCAGGCGATCAGCTCTACCAGATGGACTTCCGTGAAGTCATTCGATTTCATCAGGAGACGCACGCCGATATCACGGTTGCCGGCATTCCAGTCGCGGCTGCGGAAACTTCGGGTCTGGGTATCATGAAGGTGCAAGATGATGGGCATGTAACCGCATTTCACGAAAAGCCGGCGCCCGAGTCCCTGCCGGAGTTGCGCTGCACGCTGCCGAAGCGGCGTACTCCAAACGACGGCCGCGACTATCTGGCGAACATGGGCATTTACGCGTTTCGCAAGGAATTTCTGGTCGACCTGCTGACGCAATTCAACGCCCTCGACTTCGGCAAGGATTTGATCCCTGAAGCCGTCGTGAAATGCAAGGTGTTCGCCAATGTCTTCGACGGGTACTGGACCGACATCGGCACGATACGATCTTTCTATGAAGCCAACCTGGCGCTCACGACAAGCCAGCCCCGCTTCCACTTCTATGATGCGCGCATGCCTGTCTATACCCACCCCCGGAATCTCCCAAGTTCCAAATTGAACAACTGCACACTCCACCAGTCGATTATCGCCGATGGCTGCATTCTCAACGGCGCCGACATCCGACGCTCCATCGTCGGGGTCCGAAGCCGGGTCGGAAGCGGAACCACCATCAAGAACTCGATCATCATGGGCGCCGATAATTACGAGATAGATGAAGACATTGCGGCAAATGCGTTGCGTGGAACCTCCAACATCGGCATCGGGAATAACTGCACCATCATCAGCGCCATCATCGACAAGGACGTGCGCATCGGCGACAACGTCTCAATCATCAACGCGCACAACCTGCAGGAAAGGGACGAAGAGAGTTACAACCTCCGGGATGGCATTATCGTGGTGCCTAAAGGCGCCAGCATTCCCAGCGGAACCGTGATCTGATTTCAGACCTCAGACTCCGGACCTCGTAACTGTTTAGCCCCATAAAAGCAGCCACGGATTACACGGATTTCGCGGATTTTTCATGATGCCTGTCCTGGTGAGTGTGCGGTTCATAGGATAGCCTCGTGTGTTCCAGCACGGGTCTTTTTCGTGTAATCCGTGAAATCCGTGGCTGCTTTTTGCTTTTAAGGGACATCTCGATGACCATAAGGCTAAACATGTACTAGACCTCAGACTTCAGCCTTTTGTTGGGCCTCGCGGAATCCCAGGATCATCATGGTGATGTCGTCGTGTTGCGGAGTATTGGCGGAGAAGGCAGCAAGTTGCTCCTTGAGACAGCGGAGCATGGTCGGAGTGCTGGCCTGTGCGTTCTGCTTGAGCAGACTGCGGATTCTCTCTTCGCCGAATTCCTCACCCGCCGTGTTGCGCGCCTCAAGCACCCCATCCGTGAAGAGCACCAGATGATCGCCGGGCTCCAATTTGATGGTCCTGGATTCATATTGAGCTTGGGGAAAGAGCCCGAGAACCATTCCCCCTTCCGTCAGCTCGCGCAGGGAGCCATCGGAACGTACCAGGTAAGGCGGATTGTGTCCGGCATTGGTGTAAGTGCAATTTCCTTCAAAATCGAGGATGCCAAAGAAGAAGGTAACAAAGCGACTCCCGGTCCCGCGTTTCGCCAGGCTGCAGTTCACGTTTGCGATCATGCTGGGGAGCGGGAGATTCAACAAGGTCTGCGCGCAGAAGATTCCCTGGAGCATGGCGGCAAGGAGCGCCGCGGGCATTCCCTTTCCGGCGACGTCTCCCAGGGCGAAGCCAAGCCGTCCTCCTTCCAGGTCGAAGTAGTCGAAATAATCCCCACCTACCTCGCGGCACGCGAGGTTGAAGCTGCAGGCTGAGACATAAGGCAGTGTCTTGTCCGGGGGAGGCAGCAGGGCCTGCTGGATCTCGCGGGCAATCGCGAGGTCTTCCTCCAGCTTCTGCTTCTCGCGGGATTCCTTGTACAGCCGGGCGTTGTAAATGGCCATGGCGGCTTCCGAGGCCAGCGTGTCGAACGCCTCGATCTGGGCCAGCGACAAGCCGCCCCCGATGTTGGCGCTGTCCACATAGAGCACGCCAATCGACTCCATGGTTGCGATACCTGAAAGCCCCGACGCTTCATGGAAGGGGAGGTAACGCAGCGGCACGCACGAGATGCTGCGCACGCCCAATCTTCTGGTAGAGGTATGGCTCCCGGAATCATTGTCGAGTTCGAGGTCGTTAATTACGATCCGTTTGCCGGTCTGGAAAACCTCGTCTGGAACGCGCCGGCTGGTCTGGAATGAGGCCCCGTCCAGCGCCTGTTTGTATGCATTCCGGGCGCAACGGAAGTTCAGTTTGTCATCCGCTTCCTTGAGCATGATGAAACCGCGCTCCGAGCCTGTCAGCTCAATGGCAGTGTCCACGACGAGGTTGAGCAGGTCGTCCAAAAGGGGAATCGAGCTGAGGGCGTGGAGGGTCGACAGCAGCATCGCCATCTCCCTAAAGCCATGGACCGTCAATCCGGAATCCGCCTTGGATCCGCTGCCTGCGAGCAGAGACTGCAGCAGATCCCCTTTGTGGAATGTCAGGGCTTCCCCTTGCAGGCCGCCTACCCGTACGCGATCTCCATGGGTGAGAGCCACTTCTTCGATCCTGGCTCCATTCACGAACGTTCCGTGCTTGCTGCCGAGATCGCGCAGAACGTACTCCCCGTCCTTCACCAGGACCTCGGCTTGGGATCGGGACACGTTCATCTTAGCCAGGACCAGGTCGCTGGTTGAGCTGCGTCCGATTGTGAACTTGGGTGGGGCGATTGCGACCCAGCGTTCCTTCCCTGTGTCGTCGAGATAGCGGAATCTGGCCTGGATCCCCTCGTCCTTGCTGGCGTGCCGGTCCAGTGGGACCGTCGCCCGCCGCAGGCTCGCGTCCAGTGATTCTGGTGTCAGAGGACGGAAGAGGATATCAGACGCGCCTGAGCGCCAGGCTTCGAGTGTGACGGAGGCGGAGGGTTGGGCGCAAACCAGCACCACCGCGAGATCCGGCCGGCGACTCAGAGTTTGCCGCAGCTCCTCGATCGCTCGCTTGTCATCCGAGGGTTGCAGGTAGACTACGTCTATTTCGGGATCGTCCAGGCCGGCGAGCCCCTGGGCGAGCCCAGCGGCAAAGGTTGTCTGGTAACCCGCGCCGCCGAAATGGCTCATTGCGAGAGCTTGTTCCGTCATTCCAACTAGAAGTATGCGATGGTAGTCAGGCATGGCTCACCCCAGCTGCAAGTCAGAAACCATTCGGAATTCACCCTCTTCGGGTTCCGTTCCGGACTGCGGCATTCCTCGCCTCAGACATTCCCCGTGAGGGTTGCAGCACCGCAGGCCCAGAAATTGTGGGACTAATGATATCATAGAGCTAGGAGCCCGTCCGAGAATTAGGAGGGGCCGCGTTCCGAGCGCCGCGGGGGCAGATGCAAGGCGGCGCGACGCAGGCGATGTCTCGGTACATCGTCGAGGAGCGCCCG
>JBEKYG010000494.1:0-4686 GCA_049511215.1 Acidobacteriota bacterium
AACAACCGGCACGCTTTTCGACGAAGTAGAAAAGGAGTAAGCCATGGCGATCACGAACCACGAGCGTGTCGGAAAGGCGATGGACCTGCTCAAGGACGGGCTGGTGCCTTTTGTCGAACGTGAGCTGAAGGCGCATCTCGGCACTGACTGGATGACCAAGATCAAGGACATCCTCAATGACACGCGGGTCGCCGGAGGTAAGCGTGATTTCCTACAAGATGTTGCTGTGTTGCTGGTCATCATGGACCGAACATGGGGAGATGTTTTCCGGCAGATTTTGGGCAAGGCAGAACGCAGCATCGTCAATGAACTCATTGCAGTACGGAATCGCTGGGCGCATCAGGAGTCATTCTCCAGTGACGACGCCTATCGTGCCCTCGACTCAGCAGGTCGGCTCCTCACCGCTGTCTCAGCGCCCCAGGCGGACGAAGTCGAGAAGATGAAGATGGAGCTATTGCGCCTGCGGTTTGATGAGCAGGTGAGGACCGAAAAGCGCAAGAGCGCGGGCACGGCCATCGAAAGCGCAGCAGCGGCCAACCTCAAGCCTTGGCGCGAAGTGGTGACGCCGCACAAGGACGTGGCCAGCGGTCGATACCAGCAGGCCGAGTTCGCCGCCGATCTCTGGCAGGTCTACATGGGCGAGGGGACGGATGAGTACAGGAAGCCGGTCGAGTTCTTTCGCCGAACTTACCTCACGGAAAGCCTCAAGCGTCTGCTTGTTGGGGCGGTGCAGCGCATATCAGGCCAAGGCGGGGACCCAGTGGTGCAGCTCCAGACCAACTTCGGCGGCGGCAAAACGCACTCGATGCTGGCGCTTTACCATCTGTTCTCTGGCACGGCCGCAAGCGAATTGGCGGGCGTTGACTCTGTGTTGCAGGAAGCGGAGATCAAGAAACTCCCGACCGCCAAGCGCGTGGTAGTGGTGGGCAACAGGATTTCGCCGGGCAATCCGGTGACTAAGCCGGACGGGACGGTGGTGCGAACACTGTGGGGTGAACTGGCTTGGCAGCTCGGCGGTAAGAAAGCCTTCAAACGCATTCAGGCAGACGACGAGAATGCCACCAGCCCCGGCGACGCCCTTCGGGAACTGATGAATGAGTACGGACCCTGCCTGATCCTGATTGATGAGTGGGTGGCCTACGCACGCCAGCTCCACGACGCCCCCGACCTGCCTGCAGGCAGCTTCGAGACTCACTTCAGCTTCGCCCAGGTGCTCACCGAATCCGCCAGGAGTGCGAAGCAATGCCTGGTGGTCATCAGCCTACCGGCCTCTGATACTACCGGCTCACCCCACATTCAGGCCGACGATGTAGAAGTCGGAGGACAGCGCGGGCGTGAGGCGCTCGACCGGCTGCGCAACGTAGTGGGGCGCATAGAGTCCTCATGGCGGCCGGCGAGTGCCGAAGAAGGTTTCGAGATCGTGCGGCGGCGGCTATTTGAGCCGCTCGCCGATCCAACCCAGTTCAAAGACCGCGACGTGGTGGCGCGGGCCTTCGCGGATTTCTACCAGGCGCAAAAGGCGGAGTTTCCGCCTGAGTGCCACGGTGCCGATTACGAGAAGCGGATCAAGGCGGCTTATCCAATCCACCCGGAGATTTTCGACAGGCTCTACACCGACTGGTCCACGCTGGTGAAATTCCAGCGCACGCGCGGCGTGCTGCGATTGATGGCCGCAGTGATTCACAGCCTGTGGGAGAAGGGCGACAAGAATCCTCTGATCCTGCCAGCCAATATTCCAATCGATGATCCGCGCGTGCAGTTCGAGCTGACGCGCTATCTCTCCGATAATTGGGTGCCGATTATCGAAAAGGACGTTGACGGTCCCAGCTCCCTGCCACTGCGGCTCGACGGCGAGGTGCCGAACCTTGGCAAGTTCGCCGCCTGCCGGCGCGTGGCGCGAGCAATCTACCTTGGGTCAGCGCCCACGCCGACTGCCGCCAACCGGGGCGTCGAGGACCGTCGCGTGAAACTTGGGTGTGTGATGCCGGGAGAGTCTCCTGCGGTGTTTGGCGACGCCCTGCGGAGACTCGCGGCGGCCGCGACCTACCTCTATCAGGACGGGCCGCGCTATTGGTATTCGACGCAACCCACGGTTACCAAACTGGCCGAGGATCACGCCGAGCAACTTAAACGAGACCCCGATAAGGTAGTGCATGAACTGCATCTACGTCTGCGTGACAACCTGCGCAAGATGGGCGACTTCAAACGCGTGCACCCGATGCCAGGCACCAGTGCCGACGTTCCGGACGACCTTGACGCGCGACTCGTGGTTCTCGGCGTCGATCATGCCTACAGCAAGGAATCTGGCAACGATGCCGAGAAGGCGGCCAAAGCGATCTTTGAGATGCGCGGCAACTCCCCCCGCCTCTACCGAAACACGATTGTCTTTCTTGCTGCTGACAAAACGCGGCTGCAGGATTTGGACGAGGCTGTGCGAAAGTTTCTCGCGTGGGAATCCATTCTCAGCGAAAAGGAGAAGCTCGACCTCTCGCCACACCAGGTCAAGCAGGCAGAGGAGCAGAAGACGGCTGCAGACGGCGTTGTGACGGCCAGGGTTCCTGAAACCTATCAGTGGTTGCTGGTGCCGACGCAGGCAACGCCGCAAGCCCCCGTAACGTGGCAGACAATCCGCATATCTGGCCAAGATGCGCTCGCGGAGCGCGCCAGTAAGAAGCTGAAAAACGAAGAATTGCTTGTGGTTAATTTTGCCGCCTCGCGCCTTCGCATGGAGATGGACCGCGTGCCCTTGTGGCGCGGGAATCATGTCGCGATCCGACAACTCGTCGAGGACTTCGGTCGGTATCTTTACTTGCCGCGTCTACAGACCACCAACGTTCTCCTGAATGCTATCCGCTCGGGGCTTGCGCTGTTGACGTGGGAGCAGGATGCATTCGCCTATGCCGAAAACTACGACGAGTCTGCGGAACGTTATCGCGGGCTTCATTCCGCCACGCAGGTCACTGTTACTGGGGATGATCCCGGCCTGCTTGTACGTCCTGAAGTAGCCCGACGGCAGATCGATAAGGAGACAGCACCTCCTGTTACTGTTGGCCCAGACCCTGGCGGTGAAACTCCACCTGGACCTGGGCCAACGCCACCAACCACACGGCCAGCAGGGCCGAATCAGCCGCCTAAACCCCGGCGCTATCATGGCACGGTGATTCTTGATCCTGCGCGGGTTGGACGCGATGCCGGCAGGATCGCGGATGAGGTTGTTACCCATCTCGTCGGGCTGGTCGGATCAACCGTCAATGTCACTCTGGAAATCGAGGCGGAGATTCCGGCAGGCGCTCCCGACAACGTCGTGCGGACGGTCACTGAGAACTGCCGGACACTGAAATTCAAAACGCATGGGTTTGAGGATGCTTAACGAGAACAACACATTTGGTCCGCGACTGCAATTAGCCTGATGGTTTTGGAAGAGCCATTATAATCGAAGCTTTAAGAACCCGTTCAGAAGTCGATAAGGAGCAAAGACCATGCCAGAGGAAGATACAGAAGAACTGCGCCGACGTATCGAAGAGCTGGAAAGGGAACTTGGTAGGAAGAAAGGCGGCGGACTGGAGTTCAGAGTCGGCGAGAAGGGCGGGGTCAGCGTGTACGGACTCGGCCGCTTCCCCGTGACTCTCTATTACGAACAATGGATTCGGTTGCTTGACTCCGCCGATGCGCTCCGGGCCTTCCTCGAAGAGAACAAGGGTAAGCTAAAGCTCAGAGGACAGCAATCACATTCCGGATGAAGTCCGGCGTCGATGAGTTCAGCTCTGGTCGTCACCGCGCCAAAACAAATCCTTTAATACGGCTGAAGCCTGCCAACGCCGAGATTGGTTTCTCAATACTTTAGGAACCATGGTCTTCCGACCCTTTGATACACACGGCAGTGGATAACTTGTGCGTGTTCAGCACTTCTGGGACTGACGCAGGCTTTGGTCGTCCGGTAGCACAGTCCTCACGCTAGCCGTTCGTCCCGATCGCCGTATCCGAGCAGAAGGCAATCAACTGCCCGAACGGGCCATTTCCCGCCGTGGCCATCGCGGAAGCGATAGCCGTCGGGCAGGCAGCAGAGCGATCCGGGATGGTAGTTCACGCTGACCGCCTTGCCGGCAAATTCCTCGGCCACGTCCGGAGGAACACCGTTCTCCAGCAGCAGGTCGTAGGCCGGAAGCATGATCCGCCGTCTGCGCCAGTCGTGCGGGACCCGCCACGCCTTTCCGGATGAGTCCCGCCACAGGACCCTCACTTGCCGGTTGGGCGCAGCGTGGCCTAAAGGCTGCATTGCGCGACCTGCCTTTTCCTGCCGAATCCCCTTGGGCGATACCCGTGGACATCCACGTGGTTCAATCCCGCCCGCCCGGACGTGGCATAACCTACCTTCGATCCGTCGTCCGATCGATAGTCCGCGCCCCGATCAAGAATGACCGTTGGCATCGCGATCTCTTTGAACACCTGCGTCGCGCAACCGATATGGTCGCTGTGGTAATGGCTCACGATGTGGTGGTCGATCTTGGTGATCCCGAGCTGCTGCAAGTAGGACACAGGCTTGTCGCAATTTTTCGCCACCCCATCATCAAACAGCACGACCTGACCCTTTGGGGAGATCAAACCCGGATTTCCTTTTTGAAAACTTCCTGATAACCGCCTGAGAGCGTGGGACGTCTTTATTCATAGAGGTTCCAATGCGATGAA
>JBEKYG010000495.1:0-4670 GCA_049511215.1 Acidobacteriota bacterium
AACTTCGAGGAACAACCCGAGGAAGAGGAAGAAGAAGTCGATCGCGATGCCGAACGGTTGTTCGACAACCTGAAACGCTCGGTTGAGGAGTTGGAGCTCTCGGTGCGTTCCTACAACTGCCTCAAAAACGCCGACATCAAGACTATTGGAGAACTGGTTCAAAAAACCGAGGCCGAAATGCTCAAGACCAAGAACTTCGGCCGCAAGTCCCTGAACGAGATCAAAGAGATCCTTGCCGAAATGGGCTTGTCGTTCGGCATGAGGCTTGGTGATGACGGCAAACCTCTGCCTGCAACAAAGCCGGAGTAACCGGGGAGATTCCTGAAGTAGATCGGAGATCGTAGTCATGAGACATCGAAATGCCGGCAGAAAGCTGGGACGTAAAACTCCCCATCGTATAAGCATGTTCCGCAACATGGTGACCTCGCTCCTCGACAAGGAACGCATCCACACCACTCTGCCCCGCGCCAAGGAATTGCGCCCCATCGCGGAACGTATGATCACCCTTGGCAAGCGCGAGTCGCTCCACGCCCGGCGACAGGCCTTGGCTTTTGTAAAGGACCCCGGTGTGGTCTCCAAGCTCTTCACGGACCTGGCGCCGCGTTTCGCCCAGCGTAACGGCGGTTACACGCGGATTGTCCGGCTGGGTTTCCGGCAGGGCGACGGTGCGCAGATGGCCATTCTCGAACTGATCGGGAGCGCATACAAGGGTACCAAGGGCGAGGAAAAGAAGGGTGGCAAGAAAGCAAAGAAAGCGGAAAAGGAACCCCCCGCGGCCGAATCCTAGGAATAAGTCATGAGTGGTGAGCAAATGAGTCTTTTGCTTACCACTTTTCATACCATGAATTTCGAAAAAGTCCCTCGAGCCAAGCTTCCCACCCGCTTCGGTGAGTTCACGGTCTACGGTTTCCGTGACCCCGAAAATGGCGAAGAAGCCGTTGCCTTGGTTGCCGGCGACCTCGCTGTGGAAGGTGCCGTGCTGGTCCGCGTCCATTCCCAGTGCCTAACCGGGGATGTTTTGGCTTCGGAACGGTGCGATTGCGGCGATCAGCTGCACGAGGCGATGCGCGTCATCTCCGGCGCCGGGCGCGGCGTGCTCATCTATCAGCAGCAGGAAGGGCGCGGGATCGGGCTTATCAACAAGATCCATGCCTACGAACTTCAGGATCAAGGTCTGGATACCGTCGCCGCCAACCTCGAGCTGGGCTTTGAGGCCGACCAGCGTGGATACCGCCTTCCGGCCGAAATCCTGAAATACCTCGGCGCTCATCGTATCCTCCTGCTCTCGAATAACCCCGAGAAAGTTCTCGGTCTGGAAAGAGAAGGAATCCAGGTAGCGGAGCGAGTGGCGCTCGAGATATCTCCAAGTTCCACGACCCAGGAATACCTCAAGATCAAGAAAGAAAAACTCGGTCACTTCCTCTCCATGGTCTAGGAAGCATTTTAGATTTTTGGTTTTGGGTTTTGGAGTAAGATTAGGAGATCCATGGTGCGCCCCCCCGTTCGAGTTCGGGGGACAGGTTGTGCAATCCCCGGATTACCGGATTGTTAGCCCGCAATTCTCACTAGGTTTCGTAGCGAGGCGTCGAATCCAGGCATGGATACAAGGCGCGCTACCGAGGGCCCCGCAGGTGTACTTGACAGTTCGTCGAGGAACCCGACGGAGCGCAACGCAGTAGACATGCCCGGATTCGACGCCGCGGTAGAAACCTGGTGAGAAACGCGGGTTAGTCAACCGCTAGAGTCAGTTTTGTTTTAGGGTGAGGAGTGATCGAGTTGAGTTTTTGGCAGAAAGTCCATCCCCTCACATTTCCCATCCTATTCGTTCTCATGTCCATCCCCCCGGCGGCCGCACAAACGGACCGATACCCGGAGTTCGACCCGCACAGGATCATCGTCAAACTCAAGCACTCGTCGCGGCTGTTGATTCGGAATACTTCCGAAGCCCGACTGGCCCGCCTGAAGCAGCTCAGGCCGGTCAAGAGCGACATCGCGACCCGAATGCGCCCCCTCCCGGGTGGAGTCGAACGCATTTTTGTAGCTGAGATCGCCGACGGCGAAAATCTGGAAGATGTGCTCCGGGACCTGGAAACCAATCCCGATGTCGAGTATGCCGAGCACGACTACGTCATGCACATCGATGAGGTAGAACCGCCCTCGGCCAGGGTCATGAACCGGGTTCCGCTGGATCCTGGAGATCCGTTCTTCTACATGCAGTGGGGACTGCAAAATACCGGACAATTCTACGGTGGCTATGCGGGAACGCCAGGTATGGATGTCAATGCAGTACCCGCCTGGGATATCACAACGGGTGATAGCAGCACCATTCTGGCGATACTCGATAGTGGAATTGCTCTTAACTCACCCGAGTTCGAAGGCCGAATCTTGCCCGGCTATGACTTCGTCAACGATGACAGCATTCCGGTCGACGATGATGGCCACGGCACGAAAATGGCGGGCATTGCCGCCGCCGCCGGGGGAAATAGCATCTTGATCGCCGGCATGAATTGGAATTGCCGCATACTCCCCGTCAAAATTCTGAATTCCAAAGGCAGTGGCCTATATTCGTGGTTTGTCGAAGGGATCACGTTTGCAGCGGATCATGGTGCCCGGGTGATCAGTATCAGCGCGGGGGGCACCGGAGCAGATTCGGCCCTGGCAGATGCAATTACCTACGCCCAGTCGCGCGGCGCTATCATTATTGCCTCCATGGGAAACGCCAACAGTGAAACGCCGAATTATCCAGCGGCGTATCCGGGTGTCATTGCGATCGGCGCAATCAACAATCGCGGCCGGAGGGCAGCTCCGTTCTCCTGTACCAATTCGGGCGGCAGCAACTACGGCAACCACATTTCGTTTGTCGCACCGGGCGATTCCGTCATATCTCTCGACTATAACGACGTATGGATGCTCGCTCTCGATCCCGGTTGTGGAACTTCCGATGCCGTGCCATTCGTCAGCGGTCTGGTCTCGCTGATGTTTGCCATCAACCCCACGCTGAACTACCAGCAAGTGTACGCCGCCCTTAAGGCGGGCGCTCGAGATCAGATCGGGCTGGCATCCGAGGATACTCCGGGTTGGGATAAATACTACGGCTGGGGGTTAATCGACGCCTACAAATCTCTCCAGGCAGTGCCGACGGTGGCCCACACATATTTTGCCCAGGTTGCAGTCGGGGGTGGATTCACCACGACGTTCACTTTCTTGAACACCGGTCCGGATGCGGCCTACGGCAGTCTCATGCTCATGGGCAATGACGGAACGTCTCTGAACGCTGTTTTCACGTCGCCGGGCCAAGCCAATGCAACAGGCGCCTCCTTTCCCATCAGCGTAGCCTCCGGCGGCACACAGTTCATTACGGCAAGTGCCGCGGACCCGGGCACAACCACTGTGGGCTGGGCGCATGTTGAAAGCTCGGGTGGTTCTCTGGCAGGCGTGGCAACCTTCCAACTCATGAACGGTAGCGCACTCACAACGATTGCCGGGGTCCTCTCAGCCGATGCCACGAACTCCGCGACCATCCCGGTTAACGATGATCGCACTCTGGGCGCTCAGAGCAGCATGACCGGCTATGCGGTGGCAAATCCAGGCGAAGAAGACATAAACATCAGAATTGTGGTGCTCAACCCGGACGGATCGATATCGACAACTCTCGATCCGCCGCTTCTGAATCCTTTGAAGCCCGGCTGCCACGTAGCCCGGTTCCTTTGGGAGGATCTGGGCAATCCCAACCTGCAGTTTAAAGGTTCGATGGTTTTGGCGGAGCAGTCGGGAAACGCCTTTTCCGTGGTTGCACTGGTATTGAATCAGGGGCTCTATACAGCGATCCCCGTCATTCCTGCATCACAGGCTGTTGCCGCGGGGGCCATGAATATGTTCGCGCAGTTCGCCGTCGGCGGAGGATTTACTACGACCTTCACTTTCTTGAACACGGGAGCGGATATGGCTACTGGCAGCCTCGTCCTGGCGGACAATGATGGGACGCCACTGAGCGTCGCTTTCGCATCGCCAAACCAGCCTGGAGCCATCGCCTCCTCCTTCCCGATCAGTGTGCCTCCAGGCGGTACACAGGTGGTCGAGGCGAGTGCTGTAAACCCGAACGCGACCACGGTGGGCTGGGCCCAGGTCGAAAGCTCCGGTGGATCTCTGGGAGGAGTCGCAACTTTCCAGCTTGTAAACGGTGGCGCGCTCACCACGATTGCGGGTGTGCTTGCTGAGGATGGGACTAATTCGGCAACGATCCCGATCAACGACGATCGCACTCTGGGCGCCCAGAGTTACACGACCGGCTACGCTGTGGCGAATCCGGGCAGCGAAGATATCAACATCAGAATCGTAGTGCTTAACCCGGACGGATCCATCTTGACAATCCTCGATCCGCCGGACTTGAATCCGCTGAGCCCCGGTTGCCATGTAGCCCGTTTCCTCTGGGAGGATTTGGGCGACCCCAACCTGCAATTCAAAGGCTCCATGATCTTGTCGGAGCAGGCAGGGCAGGACTTTTCGGTAGTGGCGCTGGTGCTGAATCAACAGCTCTACACCGCGATACCGGTGATCCCTGCCAAACCACCCGGGAAGTGATTTGCTCTTACTAACCAGTTCATTAATAGGTGGACATTTGTTGAAAAAACGAGGATCTGGACGGAGGTCGTGTTCGCTTTGGGTGGCGA
>JBEKYG010000496.1:0-4667 GCA_049511215.1 Acidobacteriota bacterium
ACGATTCTTGTCACTCTGCTAGTAGACCTGAATCTAGGGATCATGATGGCGATGTTGGAAGCGACGCTCACCGGGCTCTTTTACGGCGACAGCTACATCGCTGCCTATGCCGTACTTGGTAGCCTGGCCGGCGTTTACAGCATGCGCCATTATAAGGACCGGACGGCAATTCTGAAGGCAGGCGTGACCGTAAGCCTGGTGAACATGGCAGCCATCCTGGCGATCGATTGCTTGCGCCCGACCCCGATGACCCTTTGGGGCACCACCCTGCAGTTGGGATGCGGGTTGGTCAGCGGGGCTTTGGCCTCGGCACTGGCATCCACAATGCTGCCGCCCTTGGAGTCGCTATTCAAGATCACCACCGATATCCGGCTGTTGGAGATGTCGAATCTCAATGCTC
This sequence comes from Acidobacteriota bacterium, assembly GCA_049511215.1. GTDB lineage: Bacteria > Acidobacteriota > UBA6911 > UBA6911 > UBA6911 > JAFNAG01. The sequence continues at coordinate 401 of JBEKYG010000496.1, forward strand.
CCATGTTGCGCCGTCTCTCGGTGGAGGCTCCCGGCACCTACCACCACAGCCTGATGCTCGCAACGCTCGGCGAGACTGCCGCCGAGGCGATCGGAGCCAACTCCCTGCTGGTGCGGGTTGGCGCCTACTATCACGATCTCGGTAAGCTGCTTAAACCCGAATACTATGTCGAGAATCAATCATTTGGCATCAATAAACACGAAACCTTGTCGCCGAATATGAGCTGCCTGATCATAGCGAGCCATGTCAAGGAAGGACTCGAACTAGCCAAGGAAATGGGGTTAGCCCAGGACATCTGCGATCTGATCCCCCAGCACCATGGCACCCGAATCATGACTTACTTTTATCGTAAGGCGCTCGACTCGATCAATGGTAAGAACCAGGAGATTGATGAGGTGGATTTCCGCTATCCGGGTCCGAAACCGCAGACCAAAGAAGCGGCAATCCTAATGTTGGCTGATTCCATAGAAGCCGCCTCCCGAACGCTAACCGATCCTTCCCCAGCTCAGGTTCAAGGGATGATAGATCGCCTGGTTGATTCCATTCTTGCTGATAACCAGCTCGACGAATGCGATATCACACTGAGGGAAATTGGCCTGGTTAAGGAGTCGTTCTTCAAGATTCTGACGGGCCTGTATCATCGTCGCCTCGACTATCCCGGTTATGACTTCCAAACCGTCGAAGATAAACCAGATAAGAACCCCGTCGCGAACTCAAGTCCTAAACACGCAAAGGCGATTTAAGATTTTCCGGCATGCTGTATCCATGTTCTGCGACGGAGTGCTGCGCACGTTGGAGGTTCCCGAGCGCCCGCTCGCGGTAGTTTTTGTCAGTGCCGGCAGAATCCGTGACCTGAACCGCCGATATCGGGGCCTTGACTACGCAACCGATGTGCTGAGCTTCAGTTATGAAGGAGAAATGGTAGAAGGGCTTCCTTTCCTGGGCGAGATCGTGATCTCTCCGGAGGTAGCCTGGCGCCAGGCAAGCCGCTGGCGGTGTCGGCCCGATCGGGAGGTGCGCAAGCTCCTGTTGCACGGGATCCTGCACCTTCTGGGCTACGATCATGAAGCCGATGCGGGCGAAATGAACCATCTCCAGCGGCGCTTACTGCGTAGGCACGTCTTAAAGGAAGGTGACCCGGTGGTGGTAATGAGAGATGACGCATGACCTATTTCTATCTGGAGATTGCAGGCATCCTGGTCTGTATCGCCGTCCTGTTTCTCTTGTCGCTGATTGAGGGCGCTCTGACCGAAGCGAGCCCGGTGACCTTGCGGATGAGCCTTGAACGCGAAGCCGAGAAAGCACCGCCCCTGCTGTCGCTAATCATCGAAAGTCAAACTTATCTTTTTCTGCCTCTGCACCTTGGCATCCAGATCTCTCTGGTCACCGCTGCGATTTTGATCACGCATGTGAGCATAGAGTGCTGGCCGGTCTGGGGATTGGCCTGCGCACTCGGTCTTGCGCTCGCGACGTCAGTCCTCTTCTGGCAACTTTTCCCGCGACTACTGACCCAAAATGAGCCGGAGAGGAAATTGATTCTGCTGCTTCACTTGCTGAACCCCCTCATCGCTCTCTGCCGCATTGTGGCCACGCCCGTGTCGAGCGTATTGAGACTTTTTAAACGCCTCTATCAGGAAACCGAGACTCCCGCCGGCCCGGCCGGGGAAGAGACCACTGAGGAGGAGATTCAGGCCTACTTGGAGATCGGAGAAAATGAGGGAATTCTCGAAAAGGAAGATACGCAAATGATCCAGTCGGTCGTCGAGTTTGGAGACACGCTGGTCCGTGAGGTTATGACTCCACGCACGAGGATCTCGGCCTGCAGCGAGGACGCTACCATGGGCGCGCTGCGGGACGTTATGGTTGAAAGCCGCCATTCCCGGATCCCGATCTACCGGGGCGACATAGATCACATCGTTGGGGTTGCTTACATCCGGCAGCTGCTTGCGCAGTACTCTCAAGGGAAAGAGTCCGCGCCTCTCACGAGCCTGATCCATCCAGCGCTGTTCGTCCCGGAAACGAAGCGCGTTTCGGCTCTGCTGAAGGAATTGCAGACACGCGGGGACCACACGGCGATCGTCATTGATGAATTCGGCGGAGTCGCCGGGCTGGTTACCATTGAGGATCTTGTAGAAGAGATTGTGGGAGAGATTCGTGATGAGGACCAGGCGAAGGTGAGCGAGATCATCGAGGAGAGCCCGACGAGCTTCGTGTTCCGTGGGAGCACTGAGCTGGACCATCTGGAAGAGCTGGCAGGAAAAAAGTTTGCGGGCTGCGATGCCTCGACGGTCGCGGGACTAATCGCGGCCAGGCTGGGACGCATTCCAGCGCCGAGCGAGGAATTTGACCTGGAGGGAATGAAGGTTCAGATCCTGGATGCCGACCGCAAACGGATCCGTAGGCTTCGCATCCGGTTTCCCCAGCCTGCGCGCTAAGGGCCTGTCAATGAATAACGTTTACACTTTGGCGCGAGCGCCGGGCGGGCAGATGCAAGGGGCCGCGACGCAGGCGATGTGATGACATCGTCGAGGAGCGGCAACGCCGCGGATGCCCACCCGGCGCCGCGCCCCTTCGCGCCGCGGCCCGCGGCAAAGTGCAAACGTTATTCATTGACAGGCCCTAAGAGAGGGAAATATCAGTTCGGGATCTCAGATCATTCAGGTAGAGTTGCCTTTTCGGGACCTCAGACCTCGGACGTCCGACCTTCGCCGGGGGGCACCAGGTCGGAGGTCGCATGTCGGAGTTCGGAAGTTTGGCCCAAAACAATAGCAATCAATTCGGGGAGGCTGTGGCGCTACAAGACCAGAGGTTCATGCGGCAGGCACTGGCCCTGGCGGAGCAGTCACTCGGCCTGGCTAGCCCGAACCCTCCCGTTGGGTGTGTGATCGTCCGAGACAACGAAGTTGTGGGTCAGGGGTGGCACGAATACTCGGCTCGTGATCACGCTGAGGTTCGAGCGCTGGCAGAGGCTGGAAGCCGGGCCCGGGGTGCGGCCGTCTATGTGACCCTCGAGCCGTGTGTGCACTACGGACGAACGCCCCCCTGCGCCTCCGCGCTGATCGCCGCGGGTGTGGGACGTGTTGTTATTGGGCAGCTCGATCCAAACCCGATCGTGTCAGGCAAGGGAATTGGTGAGTTGCGCTCCGTGGGGATCGAGGTGGAACACGGAGTATTGCAGGCTGAGGCCGCTCGTATCATCGAGCCGTTTGCCTGTCACGTGACCACGGGTTTGCCGCTCGTGGTCAGCAAGGTCGGCATGTCGCTGGATGGAAGGATCGCGGCTGCCGGCCACGCCGGCGGTTGGATTACCTCCGACGAAGGCCGGGTATTCGGCCAGCGCCTGCGGTTGCAGCTGGAGGCCTTGCTCGTTGGTGTAGGTACCGTACTCGCAGATGACCCTCGACTCACCTACCGCGGAAAGATCTTGAAAGCGCGTCCACTCATAATCGTGGTTCTGGACAGTCGCCTGCGCACTCCTCCCAGCGCGCGTATTTTCCAGGCGGACCAGGTGTCGCATGTTCTCATCTTCTGCCGGCCAGATGCACCCCTGGAGCGCCGACGGGACCTGGAGGCCAGGGGCGCCGAGGTACTCCCTGTGGCTCACTGCCAGACCGGCTTGGACCTGAATCATGTTTTGCGGGAGTTGGGGGACCGAAAAGTCCTTGGATTGCTATGCGAGGGGGGGAGCGCGGTCCACTGGTCTTTCCTCTCGGCTAACCTGGTCGACAAGTTCTTCTTCGTTATCGCGCCAATCGTCCTTGGAGGCGAGCATGCGGTGCCATGCGTCGGTGGTTTGGGTTACGCATCGGCCGACGAGGCGCCGCGTTTTCGTATCTTGAACAGCTTCAGCGTTGGTCCCGACCTGGTTCTCGAAGCTTACCCGAGCTACTCAAGATCCATCCTTTCCCCGTGGTCTTGAGACAGTCCTGTTTCGATTCATAAGGCCGAATCTACTCCTCCTGGCTTTTTTCAATGGGATAAGACGCGGATCCATTTGGCTGCGGCGGCGCGGGTTCAGGCTTATCACCTTTCAACCTCCTCACGGTATTGAAGAATCGACTTTTCGCCCAGGTTTTCTTTTCTCTTGGCGCAGCCGGCCATCCAATTCTCAATTGTTGATCCGGCAAAAACTGGCTATGATGGGCGCCGCACAAATGCGACAAGATGTCTTCTGACTGTCGGTGGTCTGACTGCCATGCATCCCTTTAGAAGATTGCTACCTGCGGTTATGCTCCTGCTGATCATCGTGGTGGTGGGCATTAGCGGC
>JBEKYG010000497.1:0-4661 GCA_049511215.1 Acidobacteriota bacterium
ACCATCGCGTGGCTCAATACCTCAGCAGTTTGGCCTTGATCAGGATTCCTTGCGACCGAAGAACAAGGCCGCCATCGGTGATATTGCCGTTGCGGAGATACGTCGGTTTCCAGACACCGTTTTCGTACACGCCTTCCTCGATCAACAGGCCCTGGACTCCGGTGAACTCCGATCCCAAGGTAGGTTTGAACTCGAGCGCGGCATCGAACCCGGCGATCAGGAACTCGTCCGCACCCAACTGTCCGACCAGCACCCGGCCCGAAGGAGCCAGCGGACCTGACGCGGTCAGAGGCTGGCCCGAGCTTCTCACGGGCGGACGGAACCGGACCAGAATGTCGTAGTTGTCAAAGTACAGCATCCGGCCCGGTATGAACTCTTCCTCGACCGCCGCCTGCAGTTTGCCTTTGGCCTGCAAATCGGCAATGACCGGCAGCGCGGTTTTCAGGACACGGAAATTCGCGGCCATGTCGGTGAACCCTGGGGCCAATTCCTCGCCGGGACCGGCGTCCATGCCGTAGGGACAGAACCCGATTGCCGAGAACTCTCCCAACGCGTAGAAACAGAAACGCGCAAACATCGTCCCACCGCCGGTTTCGACGACGTACAGCGGGTTGTCGGGGCGGCTGTAATGCGACAGGATCGTCCGGTAGATGATCGGCGATTGATGATAGATGTCCGGCCCGATCACATCGATGTCCGGCGCCGTCGCTTTCCACAAGTCGATCATGTGCGACTGGGGGCCGCCGCTCGGGTAACTGTCGCCGGGCCGGTCGAACTCCAGGAACCGGTCGTTCGTTCCTTCGCCTCCCATCCAGACGTTGACATACATCGGGAGCGGGTAGGCCTGTTTGCCGGCGCGCGCCACTTCGTTGATGTAGGTCGACAGGTAATAGCCGGTGAACATCTCTTCCGCCCGCGGGCCGAAGACCGCTTTCCAAGTCCCGGGTTCTTTCTTCAGCGCCTTCACCAGTTTGTCCGGCACCGGACCGTTAAACAGTTTGTTGCTTTCCGGCGAATAATCCCGTGGCGAACCCAACACGCCCGACTCGTTCTCCACCTGCATGAGGATGACGGTATGGTCGTTGCTGTCGATTTCCTTGATGTGCTTCATCAGTTCCGTAAACGCCTTGCGGTCGGCCTCGAGAGTCGCCTGTCCGTGCGGCGAAAGAACACGGATCGGACGCCCGCCATAGTCGAGGACCCGGGGAAACCGTTTCGTGTCGGTTTTGACCCAGGCCGGCACGTAATCCATCGCCCCGTTCTTCCAGGTGCCGAACCACAACGGGATCGCGCGCAGTCCCTGGCTGCGCAGACCCTTGATGATCTGATCGACGCCGCTGAAATCGAATTTTCCTTCCTCGGGTTCGATCTGTTCCCAGTAAATCGGGTACTCAATCGCGTTGGCGTTCAGCGCCTTGAATTTCGGCCAGGCGCGTTGCATACGATCCGGGAAACCAGTCGGATTACCCACCTGCCCGCCCAGAATGATGAACGGTTTGCCGTCCACAATCAGTTGGGTGAGCGCGCCTCGTTTTTCGAGATGGGGCATGCCCGAGGCCGATTGTGCCTGAGCGTGTACCGCCGTCAGAGCGAGTGAGCCAAGGACACTGCAGCCAATCAGAGTTCTGAGTTTCATCCTGTGCCTCCTGTGCCGTTGAACAGATTCTATTCCGTCTTATCAATTAAAAATCGGGGACATCCGAACTGTTCACCAGGTTTTGGCGTCCGAAAACCCGGTCAACAGTTCGGACGTCCCTGCATTTTAAGATCTGACCCCTTTTCCCACAAAAAACACGGGCCAAAATTCAAGCTAAGGCCGTTTTCAGAGGGCGCCGCCGGCGCATCTGCTGCAATCAGAGACCTTGTTCAGGCCCGTCCCCGTCCCGAAGATGGACCCGAACAGATCTGGGGCTGGCTGCCATAATCATCGCTTGTGGTCGAATCTCGCGCTGGACAGAATCGCGGCATGATTTCCGCAGAAATGCCGCACGGTTCATCTCTCAAGCCACACTGTTATCAGGCTGCAACCTTCTCCAGTCGATATTCATGATTGACCTCCATTTATAGATCCCACGGAGACGACGGGGTCCCCACTTCGGATGCTTTTGGCCTTTGGCTGAAGGGCGGGATCTTTCCCGCGTGCACATCATGCAGCCGCTTGTGGGTGGCCTTGGCGGCCTCGACGAGCTCGGGGTAGGCGCGGCCCGTCGCATCGATGAAGCCGATGTTGTAATTCTCGCCGTCCATGCGCCCGGTGATGGGTTCATCCGTCCACTGGAACCAGTGCGTCCCGAGCGCATAGGGCAGCGACAGCGCCTGCTCGACGTAATACCGGTAGCCGATCCCGCGTTCGGTCTGGTTCATCGCCTGCACGAGCCCGGCGCCGAGGCCATTCTCCGGCACGCCGATGTGGAACTCTCCGATCAGGATCGGCCGGCCGGTCAGGCGATAAGCGCGCTCGAGCTGCTTGGTCGGCTCGTATTCGTAGACGTTGATGCTGCACACGTCGAACGTCCGCCCGATGCGCATCACATCGTCCGCTGGCTTGCCGCCGAAGCGGATGCCGAGGTTCAGGTGGTTGGGGTCATATTTCTTGATGGCCGCATTAATCAGATTGAGATATCTCTCAAAGGCGGTGACCACGAACTGCTTGCGGCGCTTGGGCGTGTCGCCGAGTGCGAGGGATTCGCCAAGCTTTGCCTTGGTCGCGCTATCGGGCCCCTTGAGGATCATGTCCACGACCTCGCCCTCGCGATCGCCCCAGGGTGGTTCGTTGCCGATGAAGTAGCCGAGCACGAGCGGATCGTCGCGCAGCGGCGTGCATTGCTGGCTGGCCGATTGATCGATGCCACTGGCGAAATCGGCGGCGTAGACGTCGGGCAAGCCCAGGAACAACGTGTTGCGGTTAATGTTCCAGCGGAGCATGACGGTCCTGGGCTTGCCCTGCCCGCCAGTGGTGAAGCCCCACGATTCAAGCCGGCGCGTGGTGCGGTTCGCGGCGATATTGGCTTGCTGCATTGCTGGCGCGCCGCCACCGCCAAATCCGCTGCCCGCTCCGTTCACACCGGTGGAGAGATAGAGGTGCCCGTGCGGATCGATGAACCACCACACGCCGTCGATCTGCTCGACGCGGAAGAACCCGGTCGCATTCGCGTGGGTGTCCTTATATCCGCCCAGTTCGCAGTATCCGAAATCAGTTCCGCGGCCGAACGCTTTCTCCTCCTCGGCCAGTTCCTTGTCGAGCTGCTCCTGGCTCTTGATCTTGCGCGGATAATCGATGTACGCCCATTGTCCCCACTGATCGCGCACCTGCGCGCCGTCGAGGAACTCGGAGCCCTCGTCCTGCTTCGACAGGTGTAGGTTACGGAGCTCGATCGTCGGCTTATTGATCGGATACTGCATCGCGAAGCCAATCGATTCGACCGACGTCAGATCGCCGAACGGTCCCCAGACCGACATCCAGTAGGAATTGGTGCGGCGGTTGTTGGTCGAGGCCAGATCGGTGCCGGACTGGTCCATGCCTTTGAAATACTGAAGCGGCACGGAGGCGCGCAGCCACACGTTCTGCCCGAACGGCTGGAGCTCGATCCGCCGCGGACCTTCCGCCGTATAGACCCAGAGCCCGAACCGCTGCGGCGTGGAGGTGCGCATTTCCATGACCAGGTGGGTGTAGCCGGTCCAGTCGGACGGCATCGATGAATCGATGTCTCTCAGCGCCAACCTGTGCTCGCAGAGCACACCGTCGAAGACGAGCTTGCGCGGTTCGGCGGCGGAGCGAACGTCGCCCGCGACAATCAGCAGGCCGGCGACCAGCGCGGATATTAATCTGAAAAGCGCGAACCCTGCGACACGCGCGTCTCGCCCATGTGAGCGCCCGCTATAGGGACGAGACGTCCGTGTCAGGCATTTACCTATAGTCCCCGTTCGCGACATGACACGCCTCCTCATAAAGGCTTTTCCAATCGATACAGCACGACAGCTTGCGCCGACACCTCATGCGTGTTGCTGAACAATGTTCCGTATACGGATCTTCCAGGATGCCGTGACGTCCTTGAAGCCGAACCTGGACGGGTGGCCGTATGTTTTGATGCGATACTCGTATTGCGGCTTGCCCTCAATGTACATGCGGCGGGCGTACCAGTCGTCGTACTCGGCGGCCGACTGCGGGCCCCAATGGGCCCAGATGCCGAACTTGGCGTCACGGTACCAGTCGGGGACTTTGTAGGTCTGGTGCGATTCGCGTGTCCCCTGGAACGGTCCGGGCGGAATCGCAGGCACTGTGGAGGGTCCTGTTGTTTGTGCGAGCGAATGGGGGATCCGAAGCTCCGGTGCCAGCCCCGCCACAACGCCACCCGCCAGAATGCCCATGGCCTGCCGGCGAGAGATTCTCATGGAGCCTCCGTTGATGTGAATGCCGCGGGAAAACCTATTATCAAAAATTCACAAGATAACGTTTGCACAGTAATTGTCAATGTCTGTATGCGCATCTTCGACATGATCCCGGCCCACCGAGGATTTCGGCTCGGGATCCGTAGTGCCGCGCCAACGCCTGGATCTGCACTTGATCGCATCTCCTGCCCGATGCCGCGCGCGGCGTCTGAACGTGGGCACAGTTGTGCTGCGCAAATATCATCCGTGTTGGTTAATTGGTTGAATCTCAA
>JBEKYG010000498.1:0-4647 GCA_049511215.1 Acidobacteriota bacterium
GACCTTGCTCCGAGGCGTCGAAGCGGGAGAGCTTTCATAAGGATTCTGCACTCCCTGGGGCGCAGCCGTTCCGACCAGGGCTGCCAAGAGCACGACCGCCGAAATCAGTGATTTCTTCATCCTGTTACCCACGTTCGAGTATTCTGCATTACTTTTTTTCTTCGAGCAGAGATCGGTCTTCGGGATAATATCGCACCCGGCCACCTAACATCAGACCTCCTGACATACCCTCGAAATTCCAAGGAGTTTGCGCCTTCTTTCGGACATGGGTGCGCACCGAAATATGTCCGCTTTTTTCCGGGTCGGGGTCGGTATCGGCATCGGAATCGAAGAAAAACCGGATCGATAGCGATTCCGATACCGATTCCGACCCCGGATTGGGACAGATTGCTTCTCGACCATGTCAGGAGATCTGAACATAGAGACGTCCAACAATCGACGAGCAGGCATAGCCCCCTTAACGGGATCTCGTACACCTATAACCCCGCCGTAATCAGAAAGTTTCAGATTGTGTTGGAATGGGGTGCAAGGTCAGAACTCCTGACGATCGGTGCCGACGAGCTCCGGGCAGTCATCGAGAGAGCCACGGGCAGGAAGTGGCCGGAGCAGGGAATCCAACTCCTGCCAAAATGAGCAAAGCTGGGTATGCCACCCGTCAGATCCAGCTGTGCCCCGAGTCACTGGTACTGGTCAACAAATCTTCTAAGTTCCTGCAAGATCGCCTTGGCCACTTTCGAGAAGCTCCATCCGGCCATTGACCACTCTCCACCTTTGACTACGCTCCAGAGACGCAAACCCTTCGGGCTGGTGAGCGTAGCTGCTGCTTTGGCGCCGGTTCCCATCCACATGTTGAGTTCTGAGGTCGGAACAAGATCGAGCAGGAGATCCGCGCTCTGAATGTCACTGACAACCATCAACCTCTGCCACCTCAGCAGCTCGCTTTCCACGGCCGCTGCCAACTCCGGATTGCCGTGTGTCTGGCGAATCAGGATCCTTTTGGCTCCGGCAATGATCTCTTTCGGAGTATCCGGGTGAGGTTCCGGACCAAGAAAATGCGGCAGTGGTGGCGGTGGGGACAGAGGCTGTCTGGGGATCGGTGGTGTTGGTTTGGGTTCTGGTGGCAGGATTGGAGTAGGTTGGGCGCCGTTGCCTTCCAACTCCTCCCGTAATTCGCGCGCACCGGCAAACCTCATCTCCGGTTTTTTCGCCAGACACCGAAGCACGATGGCGCTGAGCTGCGGGGATACTCCCTGTAGCGGCTCGGGTGCCACGTCCCGTATTTGGTAGGGAATGTCCCCCGAGCAGAATGGTGGATCGCCGTTTAACATTTCGTATAGCACCACCCCCATGGAATATAGATCGCTCGCTTCGGTGCTTTTCCCAGCAAGCTGCTCCGGTGACATGTATAGTAGAGTTCCGGAATCCTGCATCGACGTCAGGCGCGACATCGAGTCCCTGCACACCCGAGCGATCCCAAAATCCGCGATCTTAACAGCATCCTCCTCGCCGAGGAGGATGTTTCCCGGCTTCAGATCCCGGTGAATCACCTTTTTGGAGTGCGCATGTTCCAGGCCTTTGGTGGCTTCAATACCAATGCGCCGAACTTCGCTCTCCTCCAGTTTTCCCTGCTTGGCTATGCGGTGGGCAAGGGTTTCCCCTTCGACGTATTCCATTACCAGGAACTTCAGCGTTTCTCCATCCTCAAAGTTGTGCACCCGCACGATGTTTGGATGGGCCAGCAGCATCGATGCCTTGGCTTCACCAATCAGCCTCTTCACCGAACCGGGATCCGAGCTCAGCAGCGCCCTCAAAATCTTTATCGCCACGGGCATCTCCAACTTTTGGTCTTCCGCCAGGTAGACCGTCCCCATCCCGCCCATCCCCAGTTCCTTCAAGATGCGATATCGATCCAGCAGGATGGTTCCTGCGGGAACCCCCATCATCGTTTCTGTGTTGCTCAGTGGCTTTTGGGAGCGAGCGGGAGTGCGCCGTCCATCGGTTTGACGTAGCTCGGCTCGGCAGGCGGCGCAAAACCGGTCATCTTGACTGCAGGGCTCACCGCATTTCGGACAATAGCGTGGTTGAGATGCCATGGCGTACACTCACAATTGAGTTATCAATCAGTTCATAAGTAGGTTGACATTTGGCGGCCTCAAAAAGAGAGGAGAACACAATATCCGTCGGGATCGCTATCGGGATCGCAGTCGCAATCGCAATCGGTTGTATGGGTCTGCAAAAGCCGATAGCGACTGCGATTGCGACCCCGATTCCGATACCGATGATCGCCACTCAAAGCGAACACGACCTCCGTCCGGATCCTCATTTTTTGATCAAATGTCCACCTATTTATGAACTGTTTAGTAACGAAAAGCTGGAGATCCTTGCCGTCAAGGATTTCAGCTAATTGATCCATTCCACCCCTGATTCTTCCTCTACGATCCAGCGGAAACACGAGGACCCACCGGGTTTGTAAATGGATGGCTGCCCCTGATCCAAACCAAGAATTGCATGATGTGCGGCCGACTTCTGCCGGGCCCGGTTTGCCGTTTAGAGTTCAACATAGTTGGAACTAGCCCCTCTTCAGGGCTTTCGCGCGTTTCCGAAGCTCATCGAGTGACACATCTTCCTTGTGAGTGGCGATCCACCATTGATTGCCAACCGGATCCTTCACTCCCGCGTTGCGGTCCCCATAAAACTGATCCGCCGGTTCCATGATCGAGGTGGCTCCAGCTTGGAGTGAGCGTATGTAAACACTGTCGGTATCGTCGACGTACACATAGAGAGAGCCCAGCATGGGTTTATGTTCCCCTGCCGATTCTCCCATCATAATCATCGAGTCTCCGATCCGGACCTCGGCGTGCATAATGGTTCCATCCTCCCGTTGCATGCGCTCGATCTCTTGCGCTCCGAAGGCCTGCTTCAGGAAATCGATCAGTTTGGCCACTCCCTGAACGACCAGGTACGGCGTCACGGTATGATATCCGTCGGGGATTGGTTTTGTTGCCATTGTTGCTTCCTCCGCTGAACGTTGCGAGGGTCCTACTCCACAAGCGTAAATATCTCGCGATGGCCTGATTCCACCAGTGGCAGGACTTTCTGGTACCAGGCCTTCCAGTCATCGTTCGCCATCAGCGCCTGGGCCGAGCTCTCAAAATCCGCCAATGACTCGAATGTCTGCTCGAAAACGAGAGTGTAGAAAGAAGCAACCGCGTCGGTGAGAACGCGGGCGGGCGCACGGCCAAACCCCTGTTGTTTCATGTACGCCAGCCCTTCCTTAAATACCGACACCGCTTCCCTGGTTTTTCCAAATTTGAGTCTGAAGACATTCCGCACAACGATCATACGAATCTCCTTTCATAGATAACCCCATCTATTCCTTAAATAAGAATACTTCAGATGAATCCTTGCGCAAGCGAGGTTGGAACGAAGACCGGCCTCATGCCTGCAACCAACGCCAAGAACCACAAAACTCACGAAAGACACGAAATCGGCTTTTTCGTACTACTTATCCGCAAATGCTTTGCCAGGCGGAAAGGATTTTTACCGCTAAGACTCCAAGACCCCAAGGCACCAAAAGTGTTAGTCCTTGATTGCTTGGCGTCTTAGAGTCTTGGCGTCTTGGTGATAAATTTTGGTTGCGGCTATGCTGCCTCATGTCTTTCGTGGCTGCCGGAGCCCCGGACGATGTTTGTTGACATGGATTTATACCACATGTATAAATTGGAACGTGACCGAGGAAAGCTATCGCCGGGCCTTGGAAGAGGCCATCCGGGAATACGAACGGCTGTCCAAGCAGCGCGTGGAGATCGATGATCGCATCGCGCAGCTACTGCAGACGATGGGCAATCTTTCACGCTTGTGCAACTTGGAACCCACCGTAAAACTGGGATTGACGGATGCCTGTCGCTTGGCACTGAAGGCGGCTGGGCATCCGCTGACTGCTGCCGAGGTTCGCACCAGACTCGAGGCCATAGGGTTTGATGTTTCCAGATATTCGAATCCGCTGGCATCCATTCATATCGTGCTTAAGCGCTTAGGCCGCTCAGGCGAAGTGAAATTCACGCCTGGGCTCCGCGGCAAGCCTGCTTACGTCTGGAAACCGCCGATCAAGGTGATCGGACTCTCGAAGTCCTCGGACCTCTCAAAATTGGATCTCTGGCGTACGAAAGTCACACATCGTTCCCCAAAAGGAGAATGAATCGATATGGCAGGCGCGACTTCAATCGAAACCATCGAGCTTGATCATGTTCGCCGCTTTTATGCCGAAGAAATCCGGGTTGCATGGAACCTGCATTCAGATTCCCTCACCGAGGCTTTTGCCTCCGTGCCGCGCGAACAATATCTCGGTCCCGGACCGTGGCTGATCAGGGGCGCGGATGCCGACCTGAGCTCGCCTCCCCGCGCGACGCCCAATGCGGATCCCCGTCACGTATACCACAACGTGTCGATTGTCATCGACGGTTCGCGCCAGCTATTCAATGGTCAGCCCGGCACGCTGGGCTTATGGATCGACGCGCTCCAGTTGAAGCCGGGCGAGCGAGTGCTGCACCTTGGCTGCGCCACCGGCTATTACACCGCTATCATGGCGCAAATGGTCGGACCGGCGGGCCGGATCAGGGCAATTGAGATCGATCCCGAACTGGCGCG
>JBEKYG010000499.1:0-4645 GCA_049511215.1 Acidobacteriota bacterium
TTTGAAATGGTCTCGTTCTTGCCGCAGTCGTTCCTTCTCCTTTTCCAGTTGTTCCCTCTCACGGCGAAGCTCCTCGATCTCTTGCCGCAGCTTTTCGATTACTTTTTCGAGTTCTTCAATCCAATTCCGGGTGGCGTGGCCGAACAGTTTCATCCACCTTACCGTACCAGAAATCCAGGGATTTGTTCAGAGGGTAGGTCAAAATACTTGAATTTATGCAGGTTTCAACGCGCTAAACAATGACGATACAAGTTGTCGCCCAATCCAACGGGTTGGACATCGGTAACGAGGTCCCCTGACATTTCCTCCGCTGCCTTCTCGATGAACGCCTGGTTGCCATTGTGAGGGATGAGCCTTGGAGGGAGGTGGATCGGTTGCGGTTCGCAAAACCGCGAGGCTCAAGATCCCGGTTCGTCTCAGATGCCGGTGCCGAGCAGTACAGCAGGCAGAATCCCACAGCAGCGCCGGATTCCTGAATCAGGCTGGCGCCGATAGCCTGGAGTTCAAGGCCAGATCAAATGTGTGCATGGGGGAAAGCCCCGCCCAACCGTTTATGAGGACCTAGCTCCACCGAAAGAGCATTGTGCAATGCCACTCAAGGTAAATATTGTGCTCCTCCGGCAAGGCAAGGTCACATGTCAGACGCATGTGAACGACGCCAGACTTTCAGCTCATAAAAGGCGGGGAGTAATAGGGGCCAAATTCCCCGAGCGGTTATCATTAAATCCCGGACGCCACGATCACAACTGCGAATCGAGACGCGCCCGTTTACCTGTTGTGCGGAAACCATAACCTTTACGCACACCATATTTGTGGAGTATGCACCCCTGCTTTCATAACGATTTACGGTCTCACTCTTCAGCACCCTTTCCGCACACCCTCAAAACTAGCGCAGATCCCACGATATGTGACCTTCTGAGACAGCGACTGGCGATTTTGCTTGACATGGCTCTATGGAGTAATGTACATATGGAGGCACCGTTAAGCGCCAGACTTTTCCCCTCTCTGGCATGAAAGGTTAATTCTATGGCTGACAAGAAGACCGACATCCACATCGTTGTTGAGGAAAGCGTGCTGAAGGCTGCAAAGATCCGCTGTATCCAGGAAGATTTGGTCCTCAGCGATGTGATCACGCAGTTGCTGCGGGAGTGGGTGGCCGACAAAGCGAAGACCAAGAAGGGGTGATTATGGCAAAGTCCAGGCGGTGTGCAATCTACGCAAGGGTTTCAACAGACGAACAAGATGAATCCTTGCAACTGACAGCCCTGCACGAATTCGTGGCGCAGCGCGGCTGGGAGTTGAAGGCCACCTACATCGATCACGGGGTCTCCTCCCGTTCGGTCCGACCGGAACTTGACCGGATGATGCGCGACGCGCACAAGCGGCGTTTCGATGTGATTGCGGTCTGGAAATTCGACCGCTTCGCAAGATCGACCCGCGAGTTGGTTTTCGCCCTGGAGCAGTTCCAGGCCCTCGGGATTGACTTCGTATCCGTAACCCAGGCCATCGACACATCGGGTCCGATGGGAAAACTAGTCTTTTCGGTGCTGGCAGCGATAGCGGAGTTTGAGCGCGAGCTGATCAGAGAGAGAGTGGTCGCAGGCATGAAGGAGGCACAGCGGCGCGGGAAAAATTGTGGCCGACCAGCGAAAGAATTTGACGTTGAAAGGGCTGCGGAGCTGCGGCTAGAGGGCCTATCCTGGCGCAAGCTGGCGTCGGTAACGGGGGTGCCGATGCATCTCCTGAGAGCGCGGTTGGCGGGGATTCCCATCGGCGCACCGCAAATCGCGACCTAATTGTCAAATTGGCCGATACTCTAATGGATGCCATCGTGCAATTTTCCTTGAACCGCCACTCCTCTCTGTGGATAGTATTGGGCATTCCATCTTGCATTTGCATTCTGAGAATGGATGGCACCCAGACACCAAGGTCGCGTGCATGCCAGAGCATCATAGGTTTTCGACTTAAATATTGTTCGAGTCGCAGCGAACCCTGAGGTTGGAATCATCATGAATACTACCCGATACTGTCCTAAGTGCGGTGAGGAATGTAGCTGGGACGACCGCTTTTGCCAGCACTGCCGTGCTGAATTGGGGACGCCGAAAGGCCAGAGAGATCAGACTCCAGGACTGGCTCAATCCAATTTTGCACAAACCGAGCTTGGCCTTCCTTCAGGTTCCCTGTTGCTGAACCGCTACCGGATTCAGCGGCAGCTCGGGATGGGCGGTATGGGCCGTGTCTACTTGGCGACTGATGAGAAACTCGCTATTCCCGTAGCAATCAAGGTATTGCGCGAGGTCCTGAGCCGCGATCCGAGCTCCGTTAAGCGGCTGATCGCTGAGGCGAAGCACTCGATTATACTGTCCCATCCCAATGTCGTCCGCATCCATAATTTTGAAGATGGCGAGATGGCGAAGTTTCTGGTCATGGAGTACGTCGAAGGCGAAACGCTGGCTGACCGCATTATTAATGAGGGAAAACTCTCGGAGCAGGAGACGCGTCGAATCGCTATTGAGATCTGCAAAGGGCTGGAGCACGCGCACGAGCAGAAGGTGATCCACCGCGACATCAAGCCTGGTAACATCCTGATCAGAAAAGACGGCGCGATCAAGATCGCCGACTTCGGTATCGCACGCGAGTGCCGAGACTCAGTGTCGCGCCTGACCTCGCAGGTGGATTCCGGCACTCTGCTATACATGTCCCCCGAGCAGTTGATAGGCAAGAGCAACGAGGCCAGTGACGTTTATTCCCTCGGCATCATGTTTTACGAGATGCTTACAGGCGAGCCGCCGTTCCGGTCAGGGGACGTAACGTATCAAATCCGTGAAGTGCTGCCAGTTCCTCCGCAAGGCATTTCCCCCGGGATGACTGCAATAGTGATGATGTGCTTGGGGAAAAAACCAGAGCACCGCTTCGGCTCGGTGCGAAAATTGCGCGAAGAGCTCGATGGTACGGCAGAGAGAAGGCACCAGGAGGAAGAGAGGCAAGCCGCAGATAAGCGCCGGATGGAGGAAGAGAAACAGTTGGCGGACGAGAAGCGTTTGACCGAAGAAACCCGCCGACGCGAAGAGCAAGAAAGAAAACTGGCGGAAGAGCGCAGGAGGGAGGAATTAGAACTAAAGCGAAGACAGGAAGAGGTAAAGACGGCCACAGCGGATCTGCTCGCGACAGCATCGGAGTTACTCGGGCGTGGCGATTTCGATCAGGCAGAGGCTAAGCTCCAGGAAGCGCTAAGGATGGATCCCGATAATGCTGAGGCGGCATCTCGGCTCAGGGATTGCAGAGCCCAAAAAGCCGCGACCGATGAGCGCAGCAAATACCATCCGCCAGCGGCAGCAGTCATCTCTGAGGAGCTTCCCACGCGAAGGGCGAATGAGCAAGAACAAAGAAGGAAAAGGCAAATCAGGCTTCCTTTGATTGGTTTATCTGCCGTAGTAATTCTAGTTGCACTTGGTATCTGGTATTGGACCCGTATTTCTTCCTCACCTACCAACCCGCCTGGCAATACCGGGTCCACAGAGGGTATGGCTTTTATTGGTGGGGGAGGTATTTGGATCATGATGGGTAGCGTTGAACCATCGGACTTCGCAAAACCTGTACATAAAGTGTCCGTCGATCCGTTCTTTATTGATAAATATGAAGTGACAAACCGCCAATACGGGGAATTTATGAAGGCTACGCAACATGAAAAACCGGCGTATTGGGAGGATTCTCGCTTTAACGCGCCCGATCAACCAGTTGTAGGAATGAGTTGGTACGATGCAGTGGCCTACTGCGCTTGTGCGGGCAAGAGATTACCGACCGAAGCAGAGTGGGAGACGGCCGCGCGCGGTGGACTAGAGGGCAAAAAGTATCCATGGGGTGACGACGGGCCGGAAGGCAGGGCAGCATATGGGATGGATTCAAATGTCGGCAAGCCTGCAACAGTAGGGACATTTAAGCCAAATGGTTATGGTCTCTTTGATATGGCCGGTAATGTTTGGGAATGGTGCGCAGACCGGTTTGATGAGAACTACTACAGAAAATCACCCGATAGAAATCCACAGGGGCCACTTTGGGGTAAAGAACGCACGGTTCGTGGTGGTTCCTGGAGCCTTAACGACGCATTCTATGTTAACACGACAATAACTTGTGCTGTTCGAAACGGATGCGATCCGTCAGCGAAGCACTTTGTCATCGGTTTTCGATGTGCCAGAACTCCGTAATCCTTCGCCCTCTGAACCGAGAACGGAGTTTTTGCATGTAGACATTGCTCCTATGGGTACAAGTGAAGTTGCCGACAGAAGTCAGGATGCCAGATGCGGTAAGTCTCTTTGCTCTCCTGAATTTGACTGTTTAAGACAAAATCTGTCATCCAAAGCCGTCAGTCTTCCGCCGCCTGGGGTGAATGGGCAGGTTAACGCATTCAACCATTTGCCTTAGGCCAAGGCCATGGAGTCACGGGGCACTCGGGATGTTATTCCTTACATCCTCTGGACTAAATCTGGTTGTAAAAATGCCGGTCTGCCCGGCATGATCGCGACCCTGCAGAGACAATCCCACCCGGTTTCATCCTCATCTTCATAGTTTGGTGACCGATGGCCTGGTTTCTCCGCAGGGCTCGCTGGTCCCCGTCCCTTACCCTGATCCGGTCCAGATCATGCAG
>JBEKYG010000500.1:0-4640 GCA_049511215.1 Acidobacteriota bacterium
CAATCCGGTTCCGATAATGCCGGCCGCAAAGAGCAGATACGCAAAATCGCCGGCGATGGGGCGCAGCGCTTCGGCGGCTTTGGGTGCGCTGTCAATATTTTTGATGCCGTGCTGAAACAGCGTCGAAGCCGTTGTCGCGATGATGAACCACATGACAATATTCGAAAGTAACATTCCGACAACGACATCGGTGCGCATCCATTTCAGTTCGACTCTCGAAACGCCTTTGCGCGACCCGACCGTCGTCTTGCCTTCGTCAATCTCCTCCTCGATTTCTTGACTGGCTTGCCAAAAAAACAAATAACGGGAAATCGTCGTACCCAGAATAGCGACGAGGTTCAGCAGATAATCCTTGTTGAACTTAATCGTCGGGATAACGGTGTCCCACAATGCCTGCCCCCAGTTTTGCGGTGATACCAATGGGACGAAGAAGTACGCAAAGAGCGACAACGTCAGGTAGCGCTGCACGCGGGCATAGCGTCTGTAATTTACAAAGATTTCGAGGACCACGCTGAGGAGGGTGATCGCAATGAGCCAGACAAGGTAAGGGATGCCGAGGAGCAACTGAGCGGAAGCCGCCATCGCGCCCAGGTCTGCGCCGAAGTTGATGGTGTTGGCGATGAAAAGCAGCGTGACGCAACAGCTCGGTTCGGGGCGCTGATACCGTCCACATTACCTGCCATCCGCACTGCTCGCTGGGCACCTACCTCTTTATTGAGCAGGGCACCGGCAAACCATTTCCTATCACACGCTTCACCGATATTGAAGGCTTGTTCAAAGAGATCGAAGTCCAGGCGGCCAAGACCAAGACCAGCCGCTTCAGGCGCTTTGCCCAGATGAATGCGTTCTATCAGGTGCAGAAGTTCTACAAGAAGGACAAGGCCCCGGCCGGCCTCGATTTCACCCGCTTCCTGCAGACACTCGACGGTTTCTTTGACAAGAACGCCGGGCGCGGCGAAAAGGACGGCACCTACACAAACAAAACCTTGCTCGTGGCTGGGATGCATTTTATGGATGCCTACAACTACGAGTTGGAGCGCGTGCGCCGCTGCACCATCCACTATGCCACGCCAGCGGGGCGAATCATTCCTTTCTGCGCCTATAACGGCGGGCTGGTTCACCGCACCGCCATCGAGGACCAGTTCTCGATCCCGCTGGAGGAATACCGCAAGCGCAGGAAGGAGCAAGGCCAGGAAGAGGCTTAAGCATTACCTGATATTGCAAATCCCAAAGCGGAGATGCTGGTGCATTTCCGCTTTGACGGTTATCGGGTTTGTTGCCGAGAAAGCAACAGTATCCCGGAGCGCTTCATCTGTGTTGGTTTGAGCCTTCGAGTCTTAGAGGTGGAGTTTTGAAAAGCTACTTCTAAGGTAACTACTCAGGTGGTTGGCAGACATATTTCAATCGGGGTCGGAATCGGTATCGGAATCGAAAGGAAACGGATGACCTTCGGACATGAGCTACTGGATGTATACCGCGCTGCCACGGAGTCGATAGCGATTCCGATGCCGATTCCGACCCCGATAAAAATCAGATTACAGTCTGGACAACCTGGGTAGTTACCTTCTAAGAATCAAAGACTCGAAGACTCAAAGAGAATCAAGGCAAACCGGTTCTCAGTCACGCGCCCGCGAATGAAACGGTTGGAAGTACGCAGTCATGTCAATATTTATCGGAATCGACCTTGGCTCGGTCAGTGTCAAGGCGGCGTTATTTTCCCGTGATCCTGAGACAGCGCCGTTTTTTGAGCAGCAATCCGCCAACCCGCTGTTTCAGTCGGTCAGACGGCTCACCACCTCCGTGCACGAAGACTGCTGGCTGGCGGTTACGCGTTACGCGCGCATCGCCGGGAATCCCCTACAGCAGGCACGGGATCTGCTCGAAAACCTGGTCGCACTCATCGGCCGCTCGGCTCTGGGCGAAGTGGCCGGCACCGGGAGAGGCGCGCACCTGCTGAGCTCGGAGTTTGGCATCAGCAGGCAGAACGAGTTTCGTGCCCTCTGCAAGGCGGTCGAGCTGCTGCTGCCGAAGGTGTTCACCCTGTTTGAGATGGGAGGGGAGAACTCCAAATACATTTGCTTTGACAGACATGGGACCGATGGCCGTCTCGGCATTGCCGACTATCAGACCAACGGTGACTGTGCGGCCGGAACCGGTGGATTTCTGGACCAGCAAGCGGGACGCCTCCGATTCACGGTCGAAGAGATCGGAGATATCGTCCTGGCCACCCGTCGCGCTGCCCAGATCGCGGGTCGATGCTCGGTGTTTGCCAAGAGCGACATGATTCACGCCCAACAGAAGGGTTTCACGCCCGAGGAGATCCTGAAGGGTCTTTGCGATGCGGTCGCGCGCAACTTCAAGAGCGCGATCACGAAGGGGAAAAAAATCGTCCCTGAGGTCTGTTTCGTTGGAGGGGTGGCCTCGAACCGCGGCGTGGTGCAGGCGATTGAATCGACGTTCGGCTGGAATTTAGGCACGCTGGCCGTGCCGGCAGACCATGCCGCCTTCGGCGCCATCGGGAGCGCCATTCTTGCCGAGGAGACCGCGCGATCGGAAAACCGCAAGGGGCATGCTTTCAGCCTCGACCAGTCTGGGGAGGCGCAGCAGATCCCGAGCTCTCCCAGGCTTTCGATGGAAAACGTCGTGCTGCTGCGGAACCGCATGGTTGCCGTCCCCCCCTCGGCGATCGACACGGTCCGCGACGCATTTCTCGGCATCGACATTGGTTCCGTCAGCACCAACCTGGCGGTAATCGACACCGAACGGAATGTGCTCAAAGAAATCTACCTGCGCACGGATGGCCGCCCAATCGAAGTGGTCAGCCGGGGCCTGCGGGAAATCGAGCGCGATCTGGGTGGGAAGATCCGCATTCGCGGGGTGGGTACAACCGGTTCCGGGCGCGAACTCATAGGCGAGCTGGTCGGCGCCGACACCGTGAACGATGAGATCACCGCCCATAAAACCGGCGCCGCGTTCATCGACCGTACCATTCTTGGCCTGGGAGTGGACACCATTTTCGAAATCGGCGGCCAGGACGCCAAGTTCATCAGCCTCGAAGAGGGGATCGTAGTCGACTTTGCCATGAACGAAGCCTGTGCGGCCGGCACCGGGAGCTTCCTGGAGGAACGTGCCAAGGAACTCGGCGTCCGAATCGAGGACGATTTTGCGCGCATTGCCTTGTCGAGCGAGGAGCCCATACGGCTTGGCGAGCGCTGCACGGTCTTCATGGAACGCGATGTCAACAGCTACCTTCAGCGGGGCGCTTCCCTCGATAGGATCGTGGCCGGCCTGGCCTACTCCGTGGCCACGAACTACATCAATCGCGTTGTGCGGGGGAGAAAAATCGGCGAGGTGATTTTTTTCCAGGGAGGCACGGCTTACAACGATGCCGTGGCCGCCGCCTTCTCTTCGATCCTCGGCAAGAGGATTATCGTGCCGCCCTTCAATGGCGTGCTGGGCGCGGTGGGAGTAGCCTTGCTGGCCAGGGAAAAGATGCTCCACAACCACCACAAGAGCGCCTTCCGCGGCTTCGACCTCGACAAAGTCAATTACGACATTTTCGAGTTCACCTGCAAAGGCTGCACGAACTTCTGCCAGATGCAACGTTTCACCGTCGAAGGGGAACAGACCTATTGGGGCGACAAGTGCTCGGAGCGCTATCGAAAGGCGGTCAAGTGCGAACACGAGCCGGCGATCGAGAACCTGATCGAATACCGGCGCAGCCTGCTCATGGCGGATTACGACCCTGAATCCGGTGACGGTCCCGTCGTGGGCATTCCGCTCTGCATGTCTACCTACGAATGGGCGCCGTTCTGGTTCAATGTCATGCGCGAGTTGAGAATCCGGGTGCTGCTGTCGGAGCCGAGCACGAACCAGATTGTCAAGCTTGGGCTCGAGTCGGTGGTGTCGGAGCCGTGCTTCCCGATCCAGGTGGCCCATGGCCACATCCGCTGGTTGATCGAGAAGCAGACAGACTTCATCCTGGTTCCAAACTACATTTCAGCTCCCGGTTCGCCGTCGGACAAGCCCTCCTTCTTCTGTCCCTGGAATCAGACTCTCCCCTTCATCGCGCGCGTAGCCCCGTTCATTTCCGAACACAGGGAACGAATCATCGCGCCTACGCTCTGGTTCAATCACGGAAACAGAGCTGTCTCCCGTGCTATTCAAGAGGCCTTCAACGCCGCCGGTATCCGCCGGAGCTTGCGCCAGGTCGAGTCCGCGGTCGAGCGCGGATTTGCCGAGCTGGCAGTTTTCCAGAGGAGCCTGCTCGATGCAGGGGCCAAGGCGCTGGCGAGCATCTCTGAGCACAATGAACATGGGATTGTCCTGCTCGGAAGGCCCTACAACATCTACGACAAAGGAATCAACCTGGACATCGCCACCAAAATGCGCAAGTACTACGGGGCGAATGTCCTGGGCCTCGACTTCCTCGACCTCGAGGGACGCGACGTCAGCCGGTTCAACGAGAATATGTACTGGAGCTACGGCACCAAGATCCTTGCGGCTGCCGAATTCGTCCAGGACAAGCCTCAGCTGCATATCGTCTACATTACCAACTTCAAATGCGGGCCGGATTCCTACATCAAGCACTTCATCACCGAGGCCTCGGGGCGGCCCTTCCTCACGCTGCAGTTCGACGG
>JBEKYG010000501.1:0-4639 GCA_049511215.1 Acidobacteriota bacterium
CGACCCCGGCGCATGCAGGCATTGGACCATAAGGCCCCCGGCACCGTCAACAGGTCAAACAAGTCTGGCCATGGCCCCGGCAAATTCGCAGGACTAGCGGCGAAATTGGAAATTGGGGACACTCACCTTGTTTCGCCGGGAGAATCTCGGCAGATTCGAGAAGGGACGGCGCAAAAGTGGCTCCACGGCTGGTCTTTTTGTGGCTGCAACTGATTTGTTTGCCGCGACGGCGCTCGTACTATATAATTCATTGATTTTGAAATTGCGCTGGCGGAGGTGCAATGCTTCACAAAGGTAAAGTCGTAGTTTTTTTGTGTTCGATGCTGATTGTCCTTTATGGCATATCTGCGGCCTTTTATGGAAAAGTCGTCGCCAGGGATGAGGCCTATCCGGCACTTAGGGTGTTCATGGACGCCCTGAAGCAAGTCAACGACTCTTATGTCGAAATTCCAGACATGAACAAAGTTCAGGAAGGAGCCATGCGAGGGCTGATCGACGCCCTGGATCCATACAGCACGTTTCTTACCAAAGCCCAGGTCGAGGCACTGGATGGTCGCAAGGACAGGACTGCAGATGTCGGCATGGTGATTTCCAAACGC
The DNA here is from genome assembly GCA_049511215.1 of Acidobacteriota bacterium. Taxonomy (GTDB): domain Bacteria; phylum Acidobacteriota; class UBA6911; order UBA6911; family UBA6911; genus JAFNAG01. The sequence goes on from JBEKYG010000501.1 coordinate 600, forward strand.
GCCAATCTCATTTGTGTCGTCGCGACGGAACATAACGGCGCTGCTGAGGCTGCAGGCATGAGGCCGGGCGATTACTTGACTTCCATTGATGGGGTGAACGTGGAAGAAGCAAGCCTCGTCGAGGCTGAGAGCCTTCTCCGGGGATCGGCGGGCAGCAAAGTTAATGCCACGGTCTTTCGTGGGTCCCAGACCAAGCCGATTGTGATTGAGATGACTCGCAAAGACGGACGGACGGCCGGTGTCGGGTCGCGCATGCTGGACGGCCGTATCGGCGTTTTGGAGGTTTCTTCTTTGACAACGTCAAATCTGGAGCAGGCTCGAGTCAAACTGAAGACCCTCATCTCGGCTGGAGCTCAAAAGCTCCTTTTGGACTTGCGGGATTGCGCGGATGGCGAGCCGGCGAACGGCGCTGATTTGGCCAACTTCTTTCTCAAAAACGGTTTGATCTATACGAGCAAATCGCGCGGCGGGGAGACGCTTCTGGAGGCCAAGGCGAACCCCGATAAGTTTGTCACGGATCTTCCGATGGTTGTTTTGATCAACAGCTCGACTGCCGGTCCGGCGGAGATCGCTGCTGGAGCACTGAAGGGTGGCAAGAGGGCTACGGTCGTCGGCGAGAAATCCTTTGGTATGGGCGCCTCCCAAAAGCGGATGAAGTTAACGAGCGGAGCCGTTCTGATTCTCTCCACCGCCAAGTTCTATACCCCGGATGGCCGGATGATCGAGAATGATGAAACTCCCCGGGATACGGGGATCAAACCTGACATAGAAGCGCCGGATCAGGATCGCCTTCAAGATCTCCTTGTAGATGCGTACTTCGACGCGCAAGAGGATGCGGCCAAGTATAAGCAGTTGCAGGACAAGATAAATCAGGAGCAGTTGGATAAGGCTGTTGAGATTCTGACCAAGGGTGTAGTAGCCTCCAAACGGGCTGCGTAGTTGGAATTGGATGGGGAATAGTGTTGACACCTTTTCGGCCTTTCTGATAGCTTTAAATCCTGTTTTTATAGGCGCGTAGCTCAGGGGGAGAGCACTTCCTTGACGCGGAAGGGGTCAGCGGTTCAAATCCGCTCGCGCCTACCAGGTTACCGCACAGGAGCCATAGCGCGTTAAGGGAAAACCGCGATGAAGGCAGCGCCGCAGTTGCAACTCATTGCCTCCACATTTTTTGCAACCTGATGAAGAATGTAGGTTTGCGCCTTTCTTCAAGCCTCAGGCATCGAGGCGATAAGAGCGAGGGCTCACTTTAAACTTATGGCACTGAAAGTCATTTATGCTGACGGCAAGACGGGTGATCTCGAGGATCCCAACGAACAGCTCGAGGTCTATCGCCACAGCACATCGCATCTGATGGCGGCAGCGGTAAGCGCCCTATTCCCGGGCACCCACCTGGGCATCGGTCCGGCCATTAGCGACGGTTTCTACTATGATTTCGAGCGTTCGGATAGCTTCGTCGAAGGAAATCTTCCGGAGATTGAGCAGAAGATGCGAGAACTGGTAAGCCGGAACCTCAAGTACGAGCCGAGCATAATCACCCAACAGGAAGCGGTGGAGTATTTCTCCGCTCGCGGCGAGAGCCTCAAGGTAGAACTAATCCAGGAAAAGGCAGGGCAGACCCTGTCGTGCTACCGGCTGGGCGACCTTGTCGATTTCTGCACCGGCCCACACGTCTTATCGTCCGGAGCGATCGATCCTGAGACCTTCCGTCTGCTCAGTATCGCCGGTTCGTACTGGAGGGGCGACGAGCACAACAAGCAATTACAGCGAATTTATGGAACCGCCTTCATGAGTAAGGCTGCGTTGGAATCCTATCTGACGCAGATCGAAGAGGCCAAGAAGCGGGATCATCGGAAGCTGGGGCGCGAACTCGACCTGTTCAGCATTTCCGAAGAGGCGGGTCCCGGCCTGATTTTCTGGCACCCAAAAGGCACGCGCGTGCGGATGGCCATCGAGCGGTTTCTTACTCCCGAGCTGATCAACCGTGGCTACGAGTTTGTGGTTACCCCGCACGTGGCTCGCAATACACTCTGGAGGACCTCGGGACACTACGATTACTACCGCGAGAACATGTATGTTTTCAGCATCGAGGATGAAGAGTTCGTTATCAAGCCGATGAACTGTCCCGGGCATATCCAGGTGTATCAATCCAAGATGCGGAGTTACCGTGACTTGCCGCAGCGCTATGCCGAATACGGGACCGTCTACCGGTACGAGAAGAGTGGTGTATTGCATGGGATGCTCCGGGTGCGCGGCTTCACCCAGGACGATGCCCATATCTTCTGCACCCGCGATCAGGTTTATGGCGAAATATTGGCTTTGCTGGACCTCGTTCTCTTTGTTATGAAGAGCTTCGGCTTCGATAAATACAAGATCGAGCTATCCGTTCGCGATGAATCCAAGCAGGAAAAATATGCCGGCACCACGGATGACTGGGTGATGGCGGAAGATGCTCTGGTCCAGGCGATGAAAGACAAAGGGCTGCAGTGGGAGCGCATGGAGGGGGAGGCGGTTTTCTATGGTCCGAAGATCGATGTCAAGCTGATTGATGCAATCGGTCGCCCCTGGCAGCTCTCCACGGTCCAGTTTGACTTTACCCTGCCGAAACGCTTCGATCTGAGGTACATAGGGCCGGACGGGCAGGCGCATCAGCCCGTGATGCTTCATCGCGCGATCCTGGGTTCCATCGAGCGCTTTTTCGGAGTTTTGATCGAGCATTACGCGGGTGCTTTCCCGATCTGGCTGGCACCTGTGCAGGTGACGGTGATTCCTATCTCTGAGCGGCATCATGCGTATGCGCGGCAACTGAACGCCCGGTTGCGGGAAGCCGGATTGCGAACGGAACTTGATGACAGAAATGAAAAGATGGGGTACAAGATTCGGGAAGCGCAGACGCAGAAGGTGCCCTACATGCTCGTGATCGGCGACAAAGAAGTTCAAAATGGGCAGGTTTCGGTACGAAATCGTTTCCAGGGGGACGAGGGCGCACAGACGTTGGAGAGTTTCTTGAGCAAGATCAAAGAATATATCGATACCCGGGCAGCGCGGCCCTAGTCCGCCGGGACCAGCATTTGCTTTATGACAAGCGCAAAGGAGGTCTGCAATCAAGCAAATTAGAGTTCGCATAAACGAGATGATTCGGGCGAAAGAGATTCGCGTCATCGACGAGAAGGGCGAACAATTGGGGATCATGACCCCTGAGGCGGCTCTCGCTAACGCGCGTGAGCGCGACCTGGATCTCGTAGAGGTGGCCCCCGGCGTTACTCCGCCCGTGTGCCGGATCATGAACTACGGTAAGTTCCAGTATCAAAAAAGCAAGCGGGCTCACGATGCCAAGAAGCATCAGAAACTGGTGACCCTGAAGGAAGTCAAGTTCCGGCCGAAGACCGAAGAACATGACTATGAGTTTAAGAAAAACCACATCATTCGCTTTCTGACGGACGGTGACAAGGCGAAGGCGACCGTGGTGTTCAGGGGCCGGGAAATGACTCATCAGGAGATTGGGCGCCGGCTTATGGATCGACTGCTCGTCGACCTGGTGGATATCGCCGAAATTGAGAAAGCCCCCAGAATGGAAGGCTACGCCCTGGTGGCCATCTTCGCGCCGAAGAAAAATTGATTTTGCTCCGGCCCTGGACGCTTGAAAACAAGCGCGAAACTGTATGACTAGATAAGGAGATTGTTGTGAGAAAGTTGAAAACGAACCGGAGCGCGGCCAAGCGCTTCAAAGTGACGGGAACGGGTAAAATCGTGCGTGGTCATAGTCACGCCCGCCATATTTTGACTAAGAAAGCGCGCAAACGGGTACGGAAGCTGACATCTTCGACGTTGGTGAGCAAGGCCGATATGCACCGTGTCAAACGGATGCTGAACATTTAGGCGTGACCTGCGGCCCCGCATCAGCATCGGGGCACGGGTCGCCATGATTTGGAGCCAGACATGCCGAGAGTAACCAGAGGAAACAAGCGGGTCGAGCGGCGGAAGAAGATCCTCAAGCTCGCCAAGGGATACCGCCTGACAAAAAGCAAACTTCATCGGTCTGC
>JBEKYG010000502.1:0-4639 GCA_049511215.1 Acidobacteriota bacterium
ATCGTGGAATCTGCCAACGACGTTTTTTTCGAGATCGGCACATCGGAGCTCAAGGCAAATACCGTTCGCCTCCTGGAAAACATTGGTGGCCACCTGAAGCAGTTGCCCAACAAGATTATTGTAGAGGGACCTACGGACTCACGGCCCTACACAGGAAACGCGGGATTCCTGACCAACTTTGAGCTGAGCGCCGATCGTGCCAACGCCGCCCGCCGAGCCCTGAGCAAGAGCGGGCTGCCGGAAAAGCAGATCGAAGAAATCCGGGGATGTGCGGATTCACATCTGAGAGACGTGAAAGACCCCTTCAATGTGGTCAACCGATCACGAGAGAGGCGTGTCGGGATTGCTGATTCTATCAGTAGGATGCATCGGGTCTCCGCTGAATGGATCCCGCCATCCGGATGTCAGAGGAGCGCTGATCCTGGTGCAAAATCAGGGTAACGGTTAGCTGACGTCTTTATAAACTCACCGGAAGAAGTCAGCCACCCGTTGAACGCCTATGCGCGAGCCATTCTGGCTTTTGGCTCCTGACTTCAGGCTTCCAGATCCCGCTGTTTTTTAGCGGGATATCAAGGGCGCAGCCCTTGCCTGGTTTATTTTCGAGCGATAATGCAAACATGGCACCCCCGATTTGGGTCTATAATGGGCACCATTTCACAACTGATTCCATTCCTGATGAGGCGACCTATGAACCGAAAGGAATTCTTCAAAAGTATCGCGGCCGTCATCGGCGGCCTGGCTTTTGCAAAAGACCTGAAGCCCGCGGATTTCAGGCGCCTGCGAGAAGAAGCGACAGGAGAGAGTGACGAGTACTTTTGGAAGCTTGTGCGGGATCAGTTCGTCTTGGATCCCGACTGGACCTACCTTAATTTCGGCGGACTCGGCGCCTGCCCCCTGCCGGTCCTCAATAGTTTTTCGGAGTGGAACCGGAGCAGAGAACGGGCTCCGAACGCACCCCATGACGAAAAACTCTGGTCAGAAGTAAAGGCAAAACTCGCCCGAGTGCTTGGCAAGACCTGCCGAAAAGAGGACTTGGCGCTCGTCGGCTGTGGCACCGAGGGGGTCAACATGATTATCAATGGCCTCCCCCTCAAAAAGGGAGACGAGGTCATCACCTCAACCCATGAGCATGTGGCCGTCAACGCCGGTCTTCTCAACCGTCTGCAGCGGGATGGTATCGTCATCCGTCTTTTCGATCCCGACATCAAGAGCGGGCTGGGCAACGTGGACCGGATTGCTCGTTTGATCAACCCGCAAACCCGCTTGATCCTCATCAGCCACGTGACCTGCACGACCGGCCAGCGTTTTCCGGCAAAGGAAATCTCAAATCTGGCCCACGCGAAAAACGTCTGGTTCGCATTGGACGGCGCCCAGGCGCCAGTGTGCGTTCTGTTTGATATCGTTGACTGCGGCGTCGATTTCTACGCCTGCAGCACCCATAAATGGCTCATGGGTCCGAAGCGCACAGGCTTCCTGTATGTTCGTCAGGGACTGCTCGATACGCTCCGGCCGCTCACGGTTGGCATGGGGTCGGTCGCGCAGCAGGACATTACAAAGAACCAGATGGCGCTGTCTCCGACCGCACAGAGATATGAATACGGCACCCAGAACGATGCGCTCTTCTACGCATTGGGAACTGCGATCGATTTTGTGGAGACCATCGGCCTCGATCGGATTCATGGATATAACCGGGCAATGGCTGAGAGGTTTTACAAAGGATTGCGGGAGATCCCCGGCGTCGAGGTTGTTTCTCCGGAAGAAGAGGCCTATCGTTCGGCGATGATCAGCTTCCGCATGAAGGCGGCCGATTTTAGAAAGATCAATGAACACCTGATCCAGGACCGGATCAAGGTTCGGACTGTCACGGAGGGTGGCGTCAACTGCATTCGTGTCTCTTTCCATATCTGCAATCACGACGGTGAGGTCACCAAAATCCTCGACTCACTGAGGAAGCTGGCTGTCTGAGCATGTTTGGGGGAGATGCGAGTGGTTCTTAGTGCTTCCGCGCTTTTTTTCTCGATAACTCAGCTATTGGGCGGCATCGGCGTCTTCATCTACGGGATGGAGATGATGAGCGGGGAACTTCAACAATCGGCCGGCCATAAGCTGAGGATGTTCCTTTACAGACTCAGCCACAACCGCTGGTCCGGCCTGGGCATCGGCACCCTTCTCGGGTTACTGATCCATAGCGGGCCGGCAACCGTCATGATGGTCGGTTTCACCAACGCCGGCCTGATGGACCTCGCCCAATCAATCAGCATTACGTTCGGAGCGAACGTCGGAACGACCCTGTCGATGCAGATCATATCTTTCAGTATTGATCGCTACTGCTTTCTGGCCATATTCGCCGGCCTGATCATCCATCTTTTCTGCAGGCGGGAATCGATCAAGCATTTGGGGCTTGTCGTCGTCGGACTCGGGCTTCTGTTTCTCGGCATGCGTATCATGAGCGAGGCGGTCATTCCGCTCAAGAATTCGGGCTATTTCGAGATCGTTCTTCGGTACACAAATGCGTCCACGGTGTCCGGCATGCTCTACGGCCTGTTGCTGTCGGCTTTGTTCACTGCACTGGTCCAGAGCAGCGGCGCTACGATCGGCATTCTTTTCGCGCTCAGCGCGGCTCGAGTTTTTACTTCGATCGACCAGGTTTTCCCTTTGATTTTGGGCGCGCACATCGGCACCTGCGCTCCTGCTCTGATCGGCAGCATCGGGGCTACCATCTCTGCCCGGCGAGCCGCTCTATCGCATTTAACGTTCAATGTACTCGGCGCGGCGATTGCCATGGTCATGTACCGGGCTTATGCAAGCCTGATCCCGATGACATCCGGCAGCCTGCTCCGACAGATCGCCAATACCCATACGATCGTACAAGCGCTTACCGCGATGATCTTCATCCCGTTCACGCGCCAGTACGCCGAGTTCATCACGGCGATTTTTCCGTCGCATCAGATCGAGCCGGAGAATACCCATCTGGACGACAGTCTTCTGGAATTGCCGGAGAAAGCTATTCTTGCCGCGCTCAAGGAACTCCAGCGCATGTCGACCATCGCTCGCAGGATGTTCCAGAGCACAATGCGAGGGTTCCTGGATCTCAATCCCGGGCGGTTCGTTGGCGTAGAGAAGAACGAGCAGGCTCTTGATACCCTCAAACAAGCCCTCAATTCCTATTTGATCACGCTCGCCGAGAGGCAGCTTTCCCGCCGGCAATCCATCCTGATTCAGTACCTGATGACGGCAACGGCCGATCTGGAGCGGATCGGCGATCACACGGCGAGCATGGCCGAACTCACCCGGGAGAAGATGGCCAAAAACATCTGGTTCACTGATGAGACGGTCATGGATCTGATCGAGCTGTACAAAAAGGCCGATCATATTCTTCTCTTAACCATTAAATCTTTTGAACCCTCTTTCTACGAGGCGCCGAGCAAACTCGCCGCGGAGATCCTGGAAAGCCGTAACCAGTACGTGGAATGCAGCCTCAATATCAAACAGAAAGAAAGAAACAAGATCCTTGAACAGAAAGAAGACGCCCTATGCGGCATCTTCCTTCACCGGTTCATCACGTGCTTCAACAAGGTCGTGAAACATTCGAAGACGATTGCCCTGGCGGAAAAGGAGCCGTTCTTTTTCCTCAAGGAACACAAGCTCGAAAAGCGGTCCGACAAGGTCCAGCCCCCGAGCCGGATCAAGCACATCAAGGCTCCTTATGATAAGGACATTTTTGATAAAGACGAAAGATGAAGTAGGGATGGGAAACTAAGCTTTACTCAATTGAAAGATGCGCTCGCCGATACGATCGATCTTGCCTATGAAGATGAAAAGACTTTCCCAGCTCAAATCACGCTGTCATTGATTTCTAAATCCAGGAACGCCATCGTCACGCTTCTTAGCACAAAGAGAAATCTGAGTGAAGGAAAATTGGCGCTGAGTCACCAACCCTGATTTCGGAATCGATCCAAAAAGAATCCGGCATGTGAGGTTTCTTGCGTGGTTAAGATTTCAGCATTCGACAAATAGTCGGATATTGGTATCATGGGTGTCATTCAAGTTTTAGGAGGTCGCATGAGGAAGTTATTAATGCTGGTCGCCGTGCTCGCGCTCACGGGCAGCCTTGCGAGCCAGGTTCGGTACGAGGCCGGGCCGCAATCGCGGCAGGCCAAGCCGGAACAGAAGCAGGGTGCCAAGTCTGCGCCCAATGTCGCCGGCAAGTGGACGATGACGCTCGAAATGTCCATGGGCACGGGGACGCCCGCACTCGACCTGAAACAGGATGCCGATAAAATCACAGGCACTTACACTGGCCGCTACGGCACGTTCGAGCTGGAGGGCAAGCTCAAGGAGAGCAATATTGAGTTTGCAGTCACAATGAGCGCTGAAGGCCAGTCCATCACCTTGACGTTCACGGGTGAGGTGGCCGCGGACGGCCAGACGATGAAGGGAACGGCATCGTTGGGCGAGCTTGGCGATGCAACGTGGAGCGCAAAGAGAGATAAGACCACGGACACATCCACCTAACATCAGAGCTCCTGACATGGTCGAGAAGCAATGTGTCCCAATCCGGGGTCGGAATCGGTATCGGAATCGCTATCGATTCGGTTTCCCTACGATTCCGATGCCGATTCCGACCCCGACCCGGAGA
>JBEKYG010000503.1:0-4633 GCA_049511215.1 Acidobacteriota bacterium
AGATTGAGGCAACGCCCCAGCGTGGGTCGGGATTGCTGTCGGTTCCGTCTGTCATCAACATTCCGCAATCATGTCTCGATGAGAGCCATCATAGTCGTGTTTTTCTTTAATAGGATGCGCTGAAGCGGAAAGCAATGAGAGAAATCAGAATGTTGTCAGGTTTGTGATCGCCGGCTGATGACCGGCGCCGAACGAAGCACGAGTCATATGGGGCCTTTCGATACCCAGTCGGTATAAAACACTTATAAAATCGATGGCATCCCTCCCGGTCGAAACCGTCTTCCGTGGCTCCGGAGAGGACACACCTGCAGCACACCCCCATTCGAAGCCGCCGCGGTGAGCGCGCGGCGAGCGGATCTTCCCGCGCTGGTGGTCAAGGAAGGCGCCCGTGGGCTGGATGGTTCTTGGAGAGGTCTTGGTACTCGTGACAGTAGGGCTCTCGATCAGTGTGCCGACAGCATTCGGCACCTCAAAGTTTGTCGAGTCTTTCCTTTTCCGAATGAAACCCAACGATCCTCTGGCGCTGACTCTGGCAATGGCGATTCTGCTGATCGCCGCACTTCTGGCCGGTTACGCGCCTGCGCGGAAGGCGTCTCGAATCGACCCGATGATCGCGCTACGGCACGAATGAGGTTGGTCGTTTTGATCTCAGTATCCCGGCAGCACCTAAGGCTTGGGCATGTTTCAGGAGCGCATCCTCGTTTCCGTCTGTCTCAAAGTTGTTGGCGCCTTGACTGCAGATAGCCGCCGTGTTATGCAATAGCCGTGTTTAGATCTGCCGTTCACCCCCTGCGCGTTCTCTTCTTGATTTGTGTTGTATTTGCACCGGCCATCATTTATGGGCAACGCGAGCGGCAGATACCGCCCCCGGAAGAAAGTGCCTATGGATCGAAGTTCTTCGATCAGCTGCGCACCATCTTCGGTTTATTCCGCGATGCGGATCTTCATCGCGCATTTCAAATGGCTCAACCGATTCAGTGCTCCGAGCTCGTAGTCAGTAAAGGAGAGTGGAGAACCGTCGCATTCTACAATGAAGACCGCAGTCTGGGCGAGTGGTGCCGCAACAGCCTTGAAGAAGTGAAATCAGATCTGTCCGTGTACACCTTCAAGGGGACTTGCAGGGAAGATCAAGGAACGATCCAGGTGACGACGGAGTTTCCGGTAGGCGCAAGCATCGACGCCTACAACGAAGGGAAAATCGGCTTGGATCAGGTTGATGTCAATGTCAACGCGCCGGTGAGCGCCGTCTTTGATCTGGGAACTCAGGCATACATTTTCGAGCTTCCATATCTCTTCTTGGTAGGCCGACGGAGTTCTGGAAACGTCTACAGCCTCGTCGCACCGCATCTTGAGGACCGTTATGCCACGGATGTAACGGACCGTTGGGAATGCAAGGCCGTAAAATCGAACGATGTAACCTACCGGTTCTTGATTTGCCGGACGGCGACGGTGGCTCGCAATACAGCCGTGAGAAACCAGAACCGGGATCTGAGCTTCGGCGCGTCCGCCTATTTTATTCTGTCGGACGGCATGGAAGCACAGACGAGTGTGAATTTGTCATTTGGCAACGCCGGCCATCCGGCCGACGACTCGCAGGCCACAGCATCGCCGGCCCCCTCCCGTCCGCGTCCTTACCTGACACGTGAGGAAACGGCGAAGCCCGTCGGGGGCTGGCAAATGCCGGATGTTCGCTCCAAGGTTGTCGATGTGGGGAAAAACGAGTTCAGGCTCCGCTTCAGTTCTCAAACGTGGACCGTCAAGATTGGATCCCCCGAGGTTCTGTCTGATCAGAAAATGTCGAGCCCCCTATCGACCAAACTGCAGGAAGGCGCGGACTATTGCGCCTGGCATCCAGTGGCTGCGGATCTTGTGGACCGCTTGCTGGCAAACGAGCCTGACGCGGATGTCTTGTACTCCGTGGAAGCGTTCGACAAAAACAGCCTGGAGGCTGCGTCGATCGTTTTTTACATGAAGACCCATGCCGGCATTCGTCTCGGAACGCTGCAGTGCTTCTTCCCACATGCCGAATCCGCGGCGAATATCGATTTCGATCGCTGGGTCTCCGTCGTTGGCGGCCATCTCACGTTGGAGATCCGACGGTAGCTACCGCAACCTCTTCTTAAGGCCGGGCAGGGCATCTCAACGGTCGATCCTCCCATGGACCGAACCCCGTCGGTACCAGAGTGTGAATGTCATCCTCGTAAACCGTCCCCTTATACCATACCTTGGCAAACCCCTCTCCCAGGTAGGTCAGTACATAAAAGACATCCCCGGCCCTGTAGTTTTTATAGGCATAGACGACATCAACTTTGGTGGGTACGGCGTATACAATGCCGATAAGCCCTTGCCGACGAGCTCTTGATAGCCCCACCAGCCCATTCACTTGGATGGCATGCAAACCCGGCGCGCACCGTGTTGAGGCCAATTTAGCGCAGGCAATTCCAAAGATGATCGCCGCCATCAATCATGGTGCAATGGAATCGTTTTCCCCAGAAGGAACCGCTGCGGCGCGTGCGAAGGTCGTAGTATTCAGCAAACTCTCCTTCCGACTGTCGCATGCAAATCGGATTTCAGCTTCTTGACGTTGCTGCGTTCCTTGTCCAGGGCGCTCTTCAACCCGGACACATCTTCAACCTCGGCGTCGAGCGTGAACTCTCCGTCCTTCTCAACGTACAGCTTTTTGACAGCCTCTTCCAGGCCGTCATACTCTTCCTTTGAAAGCACCAGCTTCAAAGCCATTCAATCTATCTCCATAAAAAAGAAAGGCCTCCGATCCGGAACCCGTCCAAAAAGTGGGCCTTTCAGAGTGTGCATCGATTCGCCAGGAGGGCTCGACGCAAGCCTCTTTGTGGGCATTTACTCCATCACCATCCCGGCGACAGAAAGCCCCGGAGTGAACTCATGTCAGTCTCTAATCGAAACCGCGAATGCGATTCAGAAAAGGCGTTTGAGGACATGCGGCGGCAGCCACCGTGCGCAAGCGTAGGTTTCCCAGGTCGCGGCTTTGCGGGAGTGACGACTGTACTTTCCGGTTACGCTTTACGGAAATAAACACCGCTGTCCAAGACGATCGTGGGTTATCATAATCAGTAGGTCTCGGGATCAATCGCTGGAATTTAACAATGTCTACGAAAAGCAGGGTTTACGTGTATGTCAAAAAATGAAACTGTTTGCTGACGGAGGGATGACCCATGAAGTGGAGGATGATCGTCACAGTCGCGGCTTTAGCTGCCGTTTCTTTCTTGAGCAGTTTTGCCATCGCCCAGCAAAAGCACAAGGTGCTCCTCATCGCGAGGGAAGCGCCCAAGTATGCCGATTTGGACCTCATGATCGACAAAGAGGTTGCGGTAATGAGAAATCTGCTCTCGCAGGCCGGATTTGAAGTCGTGGTGGCCTCAGTCTCAGGTCAACCTTTGGTCGGTTCAAGCAAAACGTTGACCCCCGATCTGAAACTTGGTGAGGTTAAGACCGCAGACTATGTTGGATTCATCATTCCGTGCCTGGTTGTGGATTCGGAATTGCCTGCGGACTTCGCCGCATCTCTCAAAACTGCTATGGGCAATGGGAAGCCCGTGGCTGCGCAGTCATGTGCGGTCGGCGCCTTGGCGAAGGCGGGTTTCTTATCCGGTAAGAAATATGCCTTCATAAGAGACCGCCTCAGCTTAAGGATGCCATCTACAGTGGGAATGGCGTCGTTCAGGACGGCAAGTTAATCACATCGGGAGTCTGCCCCTATATCGCGAGACAACAGGGACTAGAGGACGGCACCTCGAAGGTCACCCAAGCCTTGATCACTGAGCTTAAGAAATGATCGCGGTCTCGGATTCGCATCGGATTTATCCGCCGGTCCGCTTGGAGTTGTTGACCACGGCTAGATTCTAGGGTAGGAAAAACAAGCTGCAATTTTGTTTATTGCCCCGGCAGGATCTAGCTTGTGTTATGGGGAAGTGTCAAATTCTGCCCGTCTGACGCAACTACTCTAAGATTTGCAGGCCACTTCCGAGTGGCGATTTTATATCGAACTCGTGTAATTCCGGCAGCAATTCCGCCACAGAATGATCAGGCACCAAAATCGCTGCATCGCATGAGTATGACGAAACTTAGGGTGGTGTGTGCAGCTCAACGGACGTATAATGGCGAAAGCGGAAACTACGGTGCACCCCAAATATGGCGTTCTGTGACGTGGTGGCTCCCCCTGATCATATCAAAGCCATATAGGAAACCGCCCCTTCTACCCGAGTAGCCGCATCGCTTTTTCGATCCGCTTCGTTACCTTTGCCGCGACCTGCGCATGCATGGGCAGGAGTTCCTTTGTCTCTGACCGCTTGATCAGTCCCTCGCTGCACCTGCAGTTTGGATGCCTTGGCGGCGTTCCTGCCCCATCGGGGTAGGTGCCGTTCAGTTCTCGTCTCTGTCCATGCAGGGCACCGCAGAGGGGACAGGTCCTCTCATCGTGCGCCGCAATCCAGACCTTCTGCCAGAGCCTCGAATCAATCAGGCCGTCATCTTCGGCTTGCCGCCACAGTTCATTCTGGCCTGCGTTCGAGGCCTCGATCGTAAGAGTCCTAGCGATCCCTATTGCCCGTTCTTTGATCAGCCTGGCGGTGTACTTCGCAAGGAGTTCCTGCTTTTT
>JBEKYG010000504.1:0-4622 GCA_049511215.1 Acidobacteriota bacterium
TATCTTCACATGTCCACCATCCCGCTGCCAGCCAAACCGTAATCATCAGCGGTTTCTCCGAAACCGTGGAACTCGGTGCAATTGGGCGCATCAAGGAATCGAACGAACTCGTGATGAAGGTCAAGGTCGATGTGCCAAGCTCCCAGTTGCCACCGGAACTGAAATGGCGCGGCATTGCCCTGGATCACTTCGACGGCAGGTCCTGGAGCCGCAGCCGGTCCGACCGGAATCAAATTCCGACCCAGGCCGGCTATTTCAAACTGCAGGAAGCTGCGCAGGGAACCGACGTTATAGTGCAGACGTTTCTCCTGCAGCCGATCGCAACCGACATCGTCTTCGGGAGCCACCGGGTACTGGCGGTTTCGAGTGATCTCGGATGGATCGGGCGCGATGCATCCGACAATATTTTTTCGCTTACGCAAAGGACCAGCGCCACCCGCTACTCCGTCGTATCCGACATTACCCGGCCTGATCCCAGGCTGATCGCAACTCATCCTGGCCCGCCGCCTCGCGATATCGAGTTATTCTGCTTGCAGCTGCCCCAGGAGGACCCGCGCGTCGCCGGTCTCGCGCGCCGCGTGACGGCTGGGGCGGACACCCGCTATGACAAGGCCCGCGCACTCGAGAGCTTCCTCCGCGCTTCTTATGGATACAGCCTCGAGCTGAAGGGCACGCCGAATAGCCCGGATCCGCTGGCGATGTTTCTTTTCGAAGTGCGCCGAGGACACTGCGAATACTTCGCCACGGCGATGGCCGTGATGCTTCGGCAACTGGGCATTCCTTCGCGCTTGATCAACGGTTTCCGAGCGGGAGAACTCAACAGGCTGTCCGAGCATTGGACGGTGCGCCAGAGCGACGCGCATAGCTGGGTGGAAGCCTGGTTCCCACCCTATGGATGGGTGGAGTTCGATCCGACACCGGCCGAACCCGAGTCTCACACGCCTGCCTTCTTGAAGACCATCGCAAGCCTCGTTGATGCCCTTGATCTCTGGTGGTCCGATGACGTGGTGAACTTTGACGTCCGAAAACAGTCTCGAGCGATTCAAGCAGGACGAGATTCGCTTGAAAACCTCCGGTTGGCGGCGCGCGGGTACGTTCGAGCGGCCGGCCAAGGCCTCGGCACACAACTCGTAGGCCTGCGCGCGCCCCAATGGGTCTTTTCTCCAACAGGGATCCTTGCCGCAAGTATGGCCGCGCTTCTTCTCGTGGGGATATTCCTTTGCAGGCGGCCTTCCATACTGCGCCGGCTCAGGCACGTCCTTGGAGGCAGACGCAGCAGGCATGATCAGCATGCGGTTATCGTCGGCTTTTATGCGAACGCGGTTGACATATTGCGGCGGCACGGGCTGGAGCGCAGGAGATGCCAGACCCCCACCGAATTTGCACGGGATCTCCCGCGCGAGCCATTCGGCGAAGCCCTGGCTGCGCTCACGGTCATCTACAATCGAATCCGTTTCGGGCAGCTGGCCCATGAAGGCGATCTTGCCCAGGCTCGCGACCTGCTCCGCTCCCTGCGAATCGCTAAGAGGCAAAACCGCATCTGAGAACCGGTTGCCATGACGCCCCTAGGCGAAGACTTCATCCAGCGGCAGGTTCAGCTCAGGCAGCAGCGGCGATGACAGGTGCTGCGACCTGCCATAGATGCCGGCGCTCGCGTAACACGACTCACTCCAGACCTGAATTTCCACCGTGCCGGCGTCGAGATCGACGATCCAATACTCCTTGACCCCAAAGCCATGATAGATCTTCCTCTTGATCTCGAGATCTTTGGTCCGCGTAGCCGGCGAGAGAATCTCGATGACGAGATCGGGAGCACCGCGGATGTTCATCTCGCCGATGATATCGACGCGTTCCTTGCGGACGAACAGGATGTCCGGCTGAACGACATTTTCCTCCGACAAGACGACGTCACAGGGGGCCTCCAGAACACGGCCGATCTTCTGTCGCCTTACGTATTGAAAGAGGATCGTTGAAAGTCTAATCGAGATTTCCTGATGTCTTATGTTGGGAGCTGGGACCACGTAGAGCTCTCCGTCGAGGATTTCGTAACGTTTGTCCTCGGGGAGCTGCAGGTAGTCGTGGTAATTGAATCGGATGTTGGCGCGTCTCATGGTCTGTCTCTGGCTTGACCTTACCAGCATCCCCGGTCCTTTTCAATCCTGATGCCCATATTGTTTCGCCCGCCTGTCGTCCATTTCGCAAAAAGAACTGGATGCGTGGGTCTTATGCGCGCCATAAAAACACGAAGGGCTCAAACAATCTCCAAGCTTATCTTCGAGATTCTTTGAGCCCTTGGCGATTTCGAGGTTTTTCTATCAGAACTGCTTCAGCGGGCAGTGAGGCATTCAAATCCGTCCAACGTCTTAAATCCGCGTTCAAAACCCAGGAGAGGTATCTTTTTTTTGCCGCCACTGACATGTTGGGGGACGTATGGCGGATGTCTCATTTGTGGAGTCGCAGCCAGCGTCCCAGGTCGGCGGACGAAGCAAAGTCGAGTAGTGCCTCTCCCAGTGCTTCGATGCTCGCGATGGACAGCTTCCTGATGGCCTTTTCGTGGGGGGCAGATAAGGCACCCAGGCGCCTGGAGAGCTGCCTCAGCACCAACTCCACTTCGCCTTGCTGCCGACCCTCTTGCCGTCCTTCGAGTCGGCCCTCTTGCCGACCCTGTTCTTTCCCAGCTTCGATCCAAGGATTGGTTAGCTCCATGACCCGATCTCTCATTTCTGTTGATTCAACTCTACTGATTTTCTGCTGCAATTGCAATCGCTCCGCCTGACTTAACCGCTGGTAAGCGAAGAAGAACGCCGCGACCATATCACCCACTGGTTTACTCAGCGCCATCCGCGCCAAGGTCAGCGCGAAGTCCTTGATCAGCTGCAGTCGATTTCCGCTTCGGAACCTCATCCTGGCCGCCAGTGCCAGTGCAGCCGGATTTGCCATCTTGACGTAGGGTTCCGCATCCATGTGGCGCAGGTCGATCACATCAAAGTCGAACTGGAGGACCCTTTTATTTGGGAAATCGACCGTAACCGGCTGGGCCGGAACGGACCCCTGATAAGTCAGCACGGCGATGGGATAAACCGGCAACCGATATTCGCGCCAGTCGAGCATGAAGTACTCCAACATCCGCATCCCCAGATCCGAATCCCGCTGCGCCTGATGCTCCAGGTGAA
This sequence comes from Acidobacteriota bacterium, assembly GCA_049511215.1. Classification (GTDB taxonomy): domain Bacteria; phylum Acidobacteriota; class UBA6911; order UBA6911; family UBA6911; genus JAFNAG01. The sequence goes on from JBEKYG010000504.1 coordinate 3,174, forward strand.
TCAGGAAACCCGCCGCCTCTCCGCGGAATTCGGTTTTAATCAGCAGATCACTGGTCCGTTTCCTATTGTCGGCCGTGAACTCTTCCTTATCCACGAATTCGAGATGAGAAAAATCCACGAATCGGCCGGTCTCAGGCAGGGCAGGAACACCTCGAAGAATCCCTGCAGGATGGTGGGGGTCTTGAGCGGCATTTTAAAGAGCGCATCGTGGTTCACGACATTTCTCCGATGTGCTGATCGTTTCGCCGGCCCCCCTTCTATTTCACAATTCAAAAAAAGAACGCGGATAAATGTCTATGAACGCAGATTTAAGTCCGCGTTCATCCACGTTTATCCGCGTTCAAATTCTTTTAGGCGAAGATTTCATCCAGTGGCAGATTCAGCTCGGGCAGCAGCGGCGATGACAGGTGCTGCGACTTGCCGTAGATGCCGGCGCGCGTGTAACCCGGTTCACTCCAGGTCAGCACCTCCACCGTGGCGGATTCAGGATCAACTACCCAGTATTCCCGGATCCCAAAACCGGCGTAGATCTTCCTCTTGATTTCGAGATCCCTGGTCCGGGTAGTCGGCGAGAGGATTTCGATAACCAGGTCGGGCGGTCCTGTGATGTTCGATTCGCGGATGATGCCAAGTCGCTCCTTGCTGACAAACAAGATGTCAGGCTGAACGATGTTTTCGTCAGAGAGAACTACATCATACGGCGCACCCAAAACCTCTCCCAGTTCTCTCTCCCGCGTATGGTGGAGCAGAACATCGAAGATCTCTCGGAACAATCTCTGGTGACGAGTATTGGGCGCCGGAACCACGTAGAGCTCTCCATCAAGGATTTCGTAACGTTTGCCCTCGGGGAGCTGGAGATAATCGTGGTAATTGAATCGGATGTTGGTGCGTCTCATGGTTTGTCTCTGGCTTGACCTTACCAGCATCCCCGGTCCTTTTCAATCCTGATGCCAATATTGTTTCGCCTGCCTGACATCTATTTCGCAAAAACTGGATCCGCGGGTCTTATGCGCACCACAAAAACACGAAGGGTTCAAACAATCTCCAAGCTTATCTTCGAGATTCTTTGAGCTCTTGGCGACTTCGAGGTTTTCTTCTCAGCAAAATCGGTGGCAGGATGCCAAGTGACGTCAGAGACCTCGATGCAACCCACCTTCCGCGGAAATAGGGATAGGGCGTAGCTATTGACATCGGCAGGCGATGCAGTACACTGGAACCGAAATCTCAGCCGAATACCGTCCGTATGGCGGGTGTCCGAGGGAGATCTCGGAATAGGCTGTTCCCCCTAAACAGCGCTGCTGTGATGGGGGTTTTTCATTTTATCTCCCGAGCTGATTGCAAAACCCCCGGCGTCTTGAGCAAGGCCCGCCTGTGGCCCTTCTCGCCAGCGTCACAAAGCGCGGTCGCCCTATCAAACCCGGTTGCCGGATCAAGTTTTCGTGTTAGTGC
>JBEKYG010000505.1:0-4618 GCA_049511215.1 Acidobacteriota bacterium
GATCGAGGCTTGGCCGAAGATCGAGTTAGCCGATGACCGGGATGGCTGCCTCTTTAAAGCGACGATCCTCCGCCCCGCTCCGGAAATACAGTCAGGATTGAAAAAAACGGCAGGTGAAGGCGTGGGCGAGGTAACTCCGGAGAGTAGATCACGGCTAGAGTCACGGCTAGAGTCACGGCTAGAGTCACGGCTAGAGTCGGCGTTGGCGGCTAGAGTCGTTTCGCTGTTGTCGGACGCGGAGCAAGGTAAGGCAAGTCTCGCTTCTCAATTGGGTCACAAAACCGTATCCGGGGAGCTGCACAAGCAGGTCAGACGGCTTCTGGATCTGGGCATTGTTGAGATGACCATCCCTGAAAAGCCCAAGAGCCGTCTTCAGAAATATCGATTGACTGAGGCAGGGCGCGCTCTTCTGGCCGAAGCAGGTAGCGAGGAAAACGAATGAGGCGCGCGCACGATTTCCAAAGCATTCGCTCACCCAGCGGCCAACCGGCGCCTGACCTGCTGAGTAGCGTGCCATGGGATTCTGCTTTTCAGCCGACCGGCCGCCGGAATGAAGATAAAGCCAGTTCGCGTAACACTGCGTCGCGGCTGGAGTCGGGATTCTGTTCCCATCTGGAGTCTGCGACAGGGTCACCGACCCAGTCAGTGACCCAGTCGACTGACCCAGTGGATTGCCTTGCGGCGCCGAGAGCAATTTCAGGTTCGGTAGAAAGTTCGGGATTAGGTTCGGTAAAAGGTTCGGGAAAAACCATCCGGCAGCGTGCATCGCGGCTAGAGTCGAGGCTAGAGTCGGGGCTGGAGTCACGGCTAGAGTCGGCGGTCAGGCCTGTCCCGCCAGGATCCACAAGGCAAGTCGCAGGGCAAGTCGCGGGACAAGTCACGGCACAAGTCACCGCACAAGTCGCCGCATCACGGAATCCTGGGGAGATAGCGAATAGGGAGATAGGGAGTAGGGGCGACAAGAATCAATCCCCGCCAGCCCTACTCCCTACTCGCTACTCCCTACTCGCTTCCCACGGAGAGAGCGCATGAGACGCGCGCGCGACTTTCAGACGATTCGCTCCGAAGGGGGACTGCTGCCGCCCGACCTACTGCGTCGCCTGCTCGACCCGAAGGGCAAGCTCGAAGGCGCCCGGCCGGAGGACTACGGTTTGACTCCGGGTGACCGTCTGAATGAGGTCATTACTCAGTCATGGAACCGCCTGCGCAAATACTGGACCGACTTTCGCACGGCTGCTGGGAATCTCCCTGGAGGCGAACCTGGCACCGGCCTCACCAATGACAAATGGAGCCTGCCGCTCCTGCGCGAACTGGGATTTGGCCTGCTGCCCACGACCGCCGGCCCCGGGATCGGAGGACGCACTTACGCCATCAATCGCTTCTTCGGTCCCGTGCCTGTGCACCTCGTCGGCTGTGGCCTGAGTCTTGACCGCCGCGCCGCGGGAGTACGCGGGGCAGCGACTGCCAATCCTCACGGATTGGTACAAGAGTTTCTCAACCGCAGCGACGCTCATCTGTGGGCGATAGTCAGCAACGGTCTGCGCCTGCGCATCCTGCGCGACAGCCAGGCCCTCTCGCGCCAGTCCTTTCTCGAGTTCGACCTCGAAGCCATGTTTGCCGGCGAAGTGTTTTCCGACTTCGTCCTCTTTTGGCTCATGGCGCACGCCACGCGCTTCGCTCCCCGCGACAGTAATCGGCCCGAGACGTGTTGGCTGGAACAGTGGACCAAGCTGGCTGAAGAACAGGGAACGCGGGCGCTCGGCGACCTGCGCGGCGGCGTGGAGAGGGCGCTGCAAATCCTCGGCCAGGGATTCACCGGCCACCCCAGGAATGCGGCCCTGCGCGAGACCTTGCGCAGCGGCCAATTGCAGCTTGCCGATTTCCATGGCCAGCTTCTTCGCGTCGTCTATCGCCTGATTTTCCTTTTCGTGGCCGAGGACCGCACGATCGATGGGCAAGCCCTGCTGCATCCGCGCGATGACTCGCAAGCCGCCCGGCTTGCTCGCGAGCGCTATGCCGCTCACTACAGTACTGGCCGGCTGCGCGAACTGGCCTCGCGCATCAAGGGCAGCCGCCACGGGGACCTGTGGCGGCAATTCCAAATTCTTGTCGGCGCACTCTCCGGGGAATCGGGTTTTGCCACCACCCGCGAGCAATTAGCCTTGCCATCGTTGGGAAGCCTCCTCTGGCTCCCCGCTTCCACCGCCGCGCTGAATGATGCCGAACTGACCAACTTCGATTTCCTGGAATCGTTGCGCAACCTCGCCTTCACTCGCCAGGGAAAGGCGCTGCGGCCGGTGGACTACAAAAATCTCGGCGCCGAGGAGTTGGGCGGCGTTTACGAGAGCCTGCTCGCTCTGACCCCGCAGCTCAGCGCCGACGGCGCCCGGTTCACTTTTGCCGAGTTCGCCGGCAGCGAGCGCAAGACCTCGGGCGCTTACTACACACCCGATTCGCTGGTCCAGTGCCTGCTCGACTCCGCCCTCGATCCGGTGGTAGAGGAGGCCATCAAGGGCAAGACCGGCACCGAAGCCGAGAAGGCCATCCTCGCCCTCAAGGTCTGTGATCCGGCAGTCGGCTCCGGCCACTTCCTTGTCGGCGCAGCGCACAGGCTCGCCCGGCACCTTGCCCGCGTACGGGCACTCACACAGGGCGAGAGTGAACCCTCACCGCTCCTCTACCAGCACGCCCTTCGCGATGTGATCGGCCGCTGCCTATATGGTGTAGACATCAATCCCATGGCTGCTGAGCTTTGCCGTGTGAGCCTCTGGCTCGAAGCCCTCGAACCCGGCAAGCCGCTCTCCTTCCTCGACCACCACATCCGCGTTGGCAACAGCCTCCTTGGCACAACGCCCGAGCTTATTGAGAAAGGAATCCCTGACGAGGCCTTTACCCCGATCGAAGGAGACGACAATTCCTTTGCTTCCGCTCTCAAGAAGCTGAATAAAATAGAGCGCAACCAGATGTCGCTTCCTCTGGCAGCGGAAGACGAACTTTCCTATGGTGACCTTGCTGATCGGGTCACCTACCTGGACAGTCTTGACGACAATTCCATTAGCGGGGTGCATGAAAAGGAGGCAAGCTACGAGCGGCTCAATGCTTCAGAGGAATATGGCCACGCCAAACTGCTCGCAGATGCCTGGTGCGCCGCGTTCGTCTGGAAAAAGCGAAGGGATGCGCCGCAGGCGGTAACGGAAGACATCCTCCGTCGTTTACGAAAATCTCCTCCGAGCGTACCGGCCCAAACAATCGCTGAGATTCATTGCCTGTCTCGCCAATATCAGTTCTTTCACTGGCATTTGGCTTTTCCGGATGTGTTCGCCAAGGGCGGCTTCGACTGTGTCCTCGGCAATCCGCCGTGGGAAATGGTTGAACTAAGCGAAAAGGAGTTTTTCGCCCAGCGAGTGCCTGACATTGCCAACGCGTCCTCCGCTCGCCAACGTCAGGCGTTAATCCTCAAACTGGAGAATGACGACCCACCTCTCTGGCGTCAGTTTCTTGAGGCAAAACAGCGTGTTGGAGGCAATCGGCATTTCATCCAAGCCAGCGGGCGCTTTGCACGCTCATCGGTTGGTCGCATTAACCTTTACCCTTTGTTTACCGAGGAGGTTGCTTCTCAGCTTCACCCTGGAGGCAGGGCTGGAATTGTCGTTCCCTCAGCTATCTCCATGGATGCTTACAACGCAGCACTTTTCGGTTGGCTGCTTCAGCATTCTCGTCTGGTGTCCTTGTTTGATTTCGAGAATGCTGGGGAACTCTTCCCAAGTGTTCATCGAAGCTATCGGTTCTGTCTGCTGACCCTAGCGGGAGAAACTGGATTCTCCCAGGAAATCGAGTTTTGCTACTTCGCGCATTTCGTCGAAGAGCTTCGCAACCCAAGGCGCCGAATCACCCTTACCCGCGATGACATATTGAATTTCAGCCCGAATACGCTTGCCCCGCCAATTCTCCAGTGTGCGGAGGACAAGGGCATCGCCAGAAAATGCTACAGAAGATTCGGGGTCTTTCTCGACCGGCGCGATGGAAAGATCAGCCGGTGGAAGCCTTCGATTCAGAGAATGCTCAGCCTGTCCGACGAAGGCGACTTTTTCCGACGACGCGAAGAGTTACCTCAAGTGATCCCCAGCGAATTTGAGCGCCTCTACTCCGGCAAGACCATTCACGCCTTCAATCACCGGTTTGCCACATTTGATGGGTCGGATTGGCGGTCAGCAACAGCTTCGGAGCTGTCCGACGCTACTTTTGTGCCCGTCACGGAATACTACGCCAGAGCCGAGGAGATCGATTCAAGACTCGCTGGCAAGTTCCCAGCCAGATGGCTGTTCGGTTATCGCGACATTGCTCGGGCGACAGATGAACGAACATCGATTGCCGCGATTATTCCGCGCACCGGATGCGACACCCATTGCCGTAACATTTACCTTGGCGTAGCGGACCCCATTCTGACGGCATGTCTGATGTCGAATATGAACGCGTTCGTATTCGATTACCTAGCTCTGCGCCTATCCCGTAAAATAATGATGGACAATTCTCCTCGATTAGTATAACTAAGAGAGGCATGAAAACAGCCGAAACCATTCTCGAACTCTTATCAAGCAAGAGTACAGTCGCTAAGGTC
>JBEKYG010000506.1:0-4617 GCA_049511215.1 Acidobacteriota bacterium
ACCGGCCCCCGCTGCAGGCTGAGCCACTTCTCCTAAAGACAACAACCGCGAAACACATGAGGCAGCAAAGCCGCAAGCCAAATTTAGCGCCAATACCCAAAGTCCCTAAGACGCTAAAAAAATCAAGAGCTAAAATTTTGGCACCTCGGAGTCTTGGAGTCTTGGCGGCAAAAATCCTTTGGCTGAAATCAGGAAGACGCTGCCGGCTGTTCCTGCCTTGGCGAAGACGCCCTACGACCCTGGCGAGGGCGCGATACGGGCGTTGTGCGACCGCGGAACCGGAGAGTTGGTTCACCTCTTCCCAACAGCACTCCTCCGGATTCCCTCTCCTCTTGCATCTTGACAACCTCGCTTAAAGCATCATAATGCCTGCATGAGAACCACACTGACGCTTGATCCGGATGTAGCCGCTAAGGCTAAAAAGGCAGCCAATACGCTCGGCAAACCGTTCAAGGAGGTCATCAATGCCGCCTTGCGGTCCGGGTTAGACCAGGTCCTGAATCCGCCGGCCGCCAGGCCCTATCGCACAAAACCGCGTCCGCTGGGGCTGCGCGAAGGCCTCAATTACGACAACATCGCCGAGTTGCTCGCACGCGGGGAAGGGGAGGATTATCCATGATCCTGGTGGATGCCAACATCCTGCTTTACGCGGAGGACAGCTTGTCCCAGCATCACGTGCAGGCCCGAACATGGTGGGATGAGCAACTGAGCGGCTCGGCCCCGGTCTGCCTGTGCTGGCCGGTGGTGACGGCCTTTATTCGCATCGGCACCAACGCTCGCCTGCACCGGCGGCCGCTCACCATCAAGGAAGCGAGCGATCGTGTGCAAAGCTGGCTCGACCAGCCATGCGTGCGCATGATCCAGCCAACAGACCAGCATTGGCTGATTCTGCAACGCATGCTGCGCGGGGGGAATGCCTCAGCCAACTTGGTGTCGGATGCACATCTGGCCGCGTTAGCCGTCGAACACAACTGCCGGCTGCATTCGACCGACGCCGATTTCTCACGGTTCCCAGGATTGAACTGGTGCAATCCCATTGGCGCTTGAATTGGTGCCTGTCGCTGATTTCCAGGCTGAAAAAGATCCTCATGGAGCGGACGCCGCGCTGGGTGATGTGGTGTGGGATACGGGGGACTACAACGCGCTCCATCTCCGCTCTCGATCATCTCGTCAAAAGGGGCAAGGCGCTCTATGCCGGCCTATCCTCGTATGACCCGGTACAAACACGAAAGGCAATTGGAATCCTGCGCAGCCTGGGAACTCCATGCCTCATCCATCAGCCGAAATACAGTATGTTCAAGCGCGGGATTGAGAATGAGCTTCTCCGTGTGCTTGAAGAGGAGGGGGTTGGCTGTATCGCCTTTTCTCCGCTCGCTCAGGGCCTTTTGACCGACCGATACCTCAAAGGTGTGCCAGGTGATTCGCGGGCCGCGAAGCCTCACGGTTTTCTAAAGCGCGAAGAGATCACTCAGGAGAAGATGGTCAAGATCAGAAAGCTGAGGGGTCTTGCCGAGGCGCGGTTGCAGTCGCTGGCTCGAATGGCGGTTGCCTGGGTGTTGCGCCATCCCGGGATGACTTCTGCGCTGGTCGGGGCCAGCAAGGTCGCTTAGATCGAGGACATCGTAGGGGCACTCCTTAATCTGGACTTCACCGAATCCGAGCTGAATGCAATCGACAAGGTCCTTGAATAGGCGGGCACAAGCCAATCGAACATGCATTCGCAGGGTGAGACTCGGACTGGAGCAGGTGCTCATCCGGGTGGAGCCGCGTCCTGCTCAAAGGTGAACAACTGGGCGGGAAGCGCTGCTTCCGCCTCGCTCCGGCTCGGGTTACGATAGCGCAGTGCGCGTACACACAGCCAGCATAGGGGAAAGCTCCACCGGCAATGAAAAGAACGCCGGGCGGAAGTCGATCTCTGAGTGCCAAAACGCCTGGTAATTCGCTGCCTGCCCCGAGTCCTCCTCCTCTTTCCTTCCTTCCCTCCCCGTTTTCCTCTGTCCCCGATTCCCCCTTGTGCTCCCCGATAGAAACGCTTATAAGCTTCCTATCCGCTTTCCGACGGGTCCCATTTCGGCAAGGGGGGCGAAGGATTCGTGCGACTCAATTTTGCATGTCCGCGATCAAGGCTGCTGGAAGCGCCGGATCGAATGAGTTCCGCCCTTGCGGATTGCCCGAGAGGTTGGCTGCGCACGAGGCATAACACTAAAGCCTCTGGTTCAAGTCAACTTTTGATGTCCGGGAACCCCAGCGGCTTCGCTTCGCCTGCTTTAGAAAGGAGCACTATGCGTCGAATCCTGTTTGTTCTGGCCGTCATCGCCTCCGCACTCACGGCGGACGCGCAACAGAAGGCCTTCACGCTTGATGAAATCCTGAGCGCCCCTTTTCCGTCAGAGCTTGTGGCGTCCCCTACAGGTGGCAAGGTCGCATGGCTGTTCATCGCGAAAGGAGTCCGCAACATCTGGGCTGCTGAAGCCCCAGATTTCAAATCCCACGCGGTGACGAAGTACACGGATGACGATGGACAGGATATAGCGCAACTTGCCTGGACGCCGGATGGGCAATCGATCGTTTATGCCCGCGGCGGCGACTTCGAAATGGGCCGTGAAGCGCCCAATCCGCGCGGCTTTGCGGCAGGAGTCGAACAGGCGATTTATGTCGTGAACGCTTCCGGTGCTGAATCCCCACGGCGCATCGTTGAGGGGAATTCGCCTGTCGTGTCACCGAAGGGGGATCGTGTTGCGTATCTCTTGCGGGGCCAGGTCTGGACGGTAGGACTTTCAGGCACAGCCAAACCCGAGCAGTTGATCCATGCGCGTGGCTCTGCGGGGTCGTTGCGCTGGTCGCCGGATGGGGCGCGGCTTGCCTTTGTCAGCGACCAGGGTGACCACAGCTTCGTCGGCGTATACGAGATCGGCGCCAAAGAAGTGCGGTACCTCGATCCGAGCGTTGACCGGGACGCGGAGCCCGCATGGTCTCCGGACGGCAAGCAGGTAGCTTTTGTCCGAATTCCAGCCTCCCGTCAGGCCTTTGCTTTCGGACCAGAGCGCAGCGGGCAGCCATGGTCCATCCGGGTTGCCGATGTCGCAACCGGAGTCGGCCGCGAAGTCTGGCGCGCCGAAGAAGGACGGGGAAGCGTCTTCCGGGAGATGGTAGCGGCTAACCAGGTTTTTTGGGGGGACGAGGCTGCGATTGTCTTCCCATGGGAAAAGGACGGATGGCTGCACCTCTATTCCGTGTCCAGCCGCGCAGGGCAGGCGAAGTTGCTCACGCCCGGCAATTTCGAAATCGAGCACGTGACGATGGCGCCGGATCGGAGACAAATCCTGTTCTCATCGAACCAGGACGACATCGACCACCGGCATCTCTGGAAAGTCGGCATTGAGAGCGGCCCGCCGGTTGCAGTGACCAAGGGGGATGGAATCGAATGGGCGCCGGTGTTTACGGTCGACGGCCAGGCAATCGCCCTGCTACGTTCCGATGCACGCCGCCCAGCGAGGCCTGCCATTATCATGCCGAATTCCCCAGTTCGGGACCTCGCGCCTGAGGCGATTCCGGCGAACTTCCCCTCCGACACCCTGGTGATTCCCCAACAGGTGATCATCTCGGCGGCGGACGGCATGAAGATTCATTGCCAGCTCTTTCTGCCGTCCGGGTCAACAGCGGGGCAGAGTCGGCCGGCTGCGGTCTTCTTCCACGGCGGTTCGCGAAGGCAGATGCTTCTCGGCTGGCATTACATGTACTACTACCACAATGCGTACGCGATGAACCAATATCTCGCGACGCAGGGCGGGTACGTGGTTCTTTCGGTGAACTATCGGAGCGGCATCGGTTACGGCATGGAGTTTCGTGAGGCGCTGAACTACGGCGCAACGGGTGCAAGCGAGTTTAACGACGTACTCGGCGCGGGACTGTATCTGAAGGCCCGTCCGGATGTCCAGCCGGACAAAATCGGGCTTTGGGGCGGCTCGTACGGTGGGTACCTGACCGCAATGGGATTGGCGCGTGCGTCGAACCTGTTCGCAGCCGGAGTGGATTTGCACGGCGTTCACGATTGGAATGCCGTGATACGCAATTTCGTTCCTGCTTTTAACCCGGAAACCCAGCAGGACGCCGCCCGCCTGGCGTTCTCCTCCTCGCCGATGGCTTCGGTCGAGAATTGGCGCTCACCGGTGCTCTTTATTCACGGGGACGACGACCGGAATGTCCCTTTCAGCGAGACAGTTCAAATGATTGCTACCCTTCGGGCACGACGAGTGGAAATCGAGCAGTTAATCTTCCCCGGTGAGGTGCATGATTTTCTGACATGGGCAAGTTGGCTGCAGGCCTACAAGGCGGCAGTCTCGTTCTTCGACCGCCACCTGATGAAGCGGTGACGTCGTGTCCGTGGGGCCACAAAGATTTCTTTGAGGTCGGCACGCTGTCTGTAGTCTGATTGCATGGCGGTACTTTTATCCTCATCGGGTGCCGGTCTGTTTGCACAGTCGTTCGACCTGGGGAGGCAAGACATATTAAGATTGGGGCATGATGAATTCAGGGCACGACGGCGGCAGTTTATAACTTCTCTGCCCCGTGGAGCTTGCCGAGATCACGATCGAACGTACCGAGTGGCAGGTGTCC
>JBEKYG010000507.1:0-4612 GCA_049511215.1 Acidobacteriota bacterium
TGTGTTGTTCGCGCCCACCTTTTTGGCCAACGGCGCCCTCCACGATGCTCGATATTGTCCTATGCAGCTGACCGGGGGATATTAGCTGCACCCGCTACCGAAGTCAACCGGATAAGCGTGTCGTCGGAATCGGTATCGGGATCGCAGGCGCAATCGCAATCGGCGTGTCAGACTGACAAGACCGACTGCGACAGCGATTGCGATAGCGATACCGATTCCGAAGTCTATCGGTTTTATTGCTATTTTCGGAACAGGCTACTCGACCTCGAAACTCTGAGATAGTTTCGAGGTTGAGTAGCCTGTCACCAAATTTCTTGTGGATATTACTTCACTGTCGGCTTCATGATGCCGATCACGCCGCAGCCGATCCGGCTCCCAGCATTGCCGACCGGTTGGCTGAAATCATCGGGGTTGGCGTGCACGATAACCGACCTGCCCAAGATCGGCGCATCGGAGCCCATGATCGTGGCGCCACTCAGGAGCAACTCATAGTGGGCTTTGCCGCCGCCATCCGCCTGGATGTTCCCCATGTCGCCGGCATGCCGATTCGTCTCGTCCGGACGGCCATGGTGTTTGGTGCCTGCCGCATCATAATGGCTGCCGGCGCTCGCAGCATCCGGGGCGCTGCAGTCCCCAAATTCGTGAATATGGAAACCATGGATTGAATTGGGGGCAAGCCCCTCGATGTCGGCGACAACCTTAACGCCGCCCGCTTCCCCAGTAAAACGCACAATCCCTTTGCAGTTGCTTCCCGAGGCGGGATTGATTACAGCGATCGCCTCCTTGATGGAAGAGTCCTGTTGTGCCAAACTCACTGCCCAATTCGAACAAATTGCAAGAACCCAAACCGACGCAAGCGTCGCCAGACCGCCGAGCATGAAACGTTTCGCCATTTCCGTTCCCTCCTGGTTGCAAATGCAGACCGACCACTCATGCTATAAGTGTATCCGCGAAATCAACAAAAAGAAGTCACGAAATTGGGGAATGTCCCCTTTTCGCTCCCCATTCATATGAAAATGTCTTTGTCCCATCGGCCGGGAATCGTCGGTATCGGAATCGGGATCGCAGTCGCAATCGCAATCGGCTTGTCAGACTGACAAGACTGACAGCGACAGCGATTGCGATACCGAAGCCTATCGGTTTTATTGCTATTTTCGGAGCAGGCCACTTAACCTCCAATCTCTGAGATAGTTTCGAGGTTGAGTAGCCGCGCCGTGTTATGCTTGGCTGCTTCTTGCGCGCAGTGGCTGAATCCCGGTTTGAGGGGAAATCAAGAATCAGACAAGCAGTGCCGGCAGGGAGTCATCGTATAGGAGTGATGGTGAGATTTATGAGCGAAATTTCGAGACGCCAGTTTTTTCGGGCTTCCACAACTCTGGCAGCCGGGGTGGCCCTCCCCAGAAACAAAGGGGATATGTTACTCCAGCCGGAAGCCAAACCAAAAATCAAGCGTTACAAGCCGTTGGGCAAGACCGGATGGAAGGTGAGTGATATCTCCGGGGGTTCGGGCCAAACCGAGCCTGCGATTGTGGATTACCTCTTCGAATGCGGCGTCAACCTGATCGACACGGGAGCCCAGTATGTGGGGCATGAGGAGATCGTCGGCAAGGCCCTGCCCAAATGGCGCGACAAGGTCTTTGTGGTGGACAAGTGGGATCCGCCACTGGTGACCGCGAAGGTGACCAAGAGCGCACTGTTGGAAGCGCTGGATGTCTCGCTCAAAAAGCTGAACACAAACCACATCGATTGCATGATGCTCCATTCTATCGGGCATCCCAGGTACGGGGGCATCGAGCGTATCCAAAATCCTGCGATCTACGAGGCCTGGGACGAAGCCAAGAAGCTGGGCAAGGTGCGCTTTACCGGAGCTTCCGGCCACAGTGTCGATCTGATCAAGGAAATGGAATGGGGCATCGACAACGGCCGTTTCGACGTCATCCTGGTCGGGGCCAATTTTCTGACTCATGGAGTCGAGCCGCTGCTCAAGAAAGCAAAATCCAAGGGAGTCGCCACCATAGCCATGAAGACGATGACCATTTATAAATCGGACCTGAACATTCGGGCGCTGCAGAACCAAAACACCAACGCCCGGCAGGCCGTACTCAAGTGGATCCTCTCCTCGGACTTGTTCGATACCATGGTTGTCAGAATGCCCAACTTCGACCAGGCCGATGAGTACCTCGCCGTGTCCGGTACGACTAGATTGACTCACCAGGACCAGCAGCACCTGGACTCTCTGGAGGCTGCGATCAGCACCAAGTACTGCCGGCCCGGCTGCGGCGGCTGTTATGGATCCTGCCCGCAAGAGGTACCGATCTGGGACGTCCTGCGCTACAAGATGTACTTCGAAAATTATGGCGACCAGAAGCTCGCGATGGCGAAGTATCGGCAGATTCCCGTCTCCCAGTCCGCGGCTGCCTGCGCCGGATGCAGTGCTCCGTGCGAAGCAGCCTGCGAATACCGTCTCCCGGTGCGCGAACGGCTGCTCGAAGCCCACTCCCAGCTCACCTTCACCGAGTCAAAACCCGCGGAGGCATCATGAAAAGTAAGCCCATCGCAAAGGCTTTGCCTGGACTGCTGCTGTGCGTGGCGTTCCTGAGCGCGTTTCAATCCATGTCCCCCAAGGACATCATCAGCCGCTCCGTCACAGCCCACGGCGGCGACAAGCTCACCGGCTGGAAAAGCATGACCATCAAAGGAACCATCGATATGTCCGACGGTATTATGTTCAGGTCGGCCTACCTCATTTTTGCGGAACCAGGAAGACTCCGCATCGAAAGGGACATGACGGTAACCAGGGGCGGGCGCTACTTCTACGAGGACTTCCTGAATAACGAGGTGGCGTGGAGCCGGAGAAACCTCGTCGTCGACCGCGGCAACGTTGAAGAAATGAAGAAAAGAATGAACCAGCTGTCCGGCATCGCCTATTACGCAAGCAAGGCCGAATCACTGGCTCGAAAGGACGATGCGGTCGTCGAGTGGAGGGAGAAGGCCGATCTGCAGTCGAACGAATACAAGGTCGTCGCGTCCAAGCCGGCATACGTCATCGCCGCGACCATAGGGAAGGATACCACCGACCTTTATATCGACAAGGAATCCTTCGTTTTCCTGCAGGAAGTGGCCGGAAGATCGAAGCGCGTTTTCTGGGACTTCAAGAAATTCGACGAGGTGACCATGCCGACGAAGATCCTGGAGATCACTGCCGGGTCACGGGGCGAGCAGATCACACCCATCACATACGAAATCGTAAAATTCAATGCGCCGATTGAGGAGTGGCTCTTCACCGAAGACATGCCAAAACAAATCAAGAAATACTAATCAGTTCATAAGTAGGTTGACGTTTGGCGGTGTCAAAAAGAAAGGAGAACACTATATCCGTCGGTATCGGTATCGCAATCGCAGTCGCAATCGGTTGTATGGGTCTGCAAAAGCCGATTGCGACTGCGATCCCGATACCGATGGTCGCCACCCAAAGCGAACATGACCTCCGTCCAGCTCCTCATGTTTGGATCAAATGCCCACCTAATAATGCACTGATTAGTAACAGAGACCACTGGGATACATCGGACCCCTACAAAGACGCGAAGACTCCAAGGCTCGAAGAAATCCCATTTTTGGATTTCCTTTGAGTCTTCGAGTCTTCGTGGTAAACGGTAAAGCCCAGGATTTCGCTTGTTCCGTCGGGCCTTCATGAGTTAAAAACGCTTCTCGTAAGCGTCAAAAGCATCAATTCTCTCAATCATCTCGTAGCGAAGGAGGGGAAATGTCGTTCTACCTCTACATCATTCTGGCCTATCTTCTCGGGCTCACGGTGTTGAACTTCATCAGGTCCAGGCGGATTAAGAGCCAGGAGCAGTTCATGGTCGCCGACCGCAGTTTGAAGTGGCAGGTCATGGTCTTTACGTTGATCTGCACGTGGATCGGCTCCGGCACGTTCATCAGCGGCGCCGAGTTCGCCTCCAAGGCGGGGTTCTCTGCCCTGTGGCTTGCCGGGGGCGCTTGGGTGGGCATCATCTTGATCTACTTTCTCGCCGCCAAGATCCACACCTTCGGCCAGTACACGGTCGGTGATGTTCTCGAGGTCCGCTATGGGCCGGCGGCCCGGGTTTTTGGAGCCATCGCGCTGATCCTGTCGTTCATTTCGATAGTCTCATACCAGTTCGTGGCGGGCGGGTTCATCCTGAACGTAATTACCGACGGCAAGGTCTCCGAGTCGACGGGCACCATCATCGCCGCCGTCTTCGTCATCCTCTTCACCGCTCTCGGGGGCATGGTGGCCATCGCCTATACGGATCTGCCGAACGGGATTGTTATTGTCGTGGCGTGTCTCCTGGCAGTGCCATTCGTCGTCCACTCGGCGGGCGGGCTTGCAGGAGCCCGGGCGGCACTGAGTCCCGGATACTTCGATGTCGTCAACAGCCAGTTCGGCGCTCACCCATGGCTCAAGGCGGTGGGATATTTCCTCTCGACCATGTTCCTGCTTCTGGGCGTGCAGAGCATGTATCAGAAGTTTTACAGCGCCAAGTCGGCCAAGGACGCCAAAAAGGCCGTCGCCTGGTGGACGATCGGGACGATCGTCGTCGAAACCATCGTCGTCGTCATCGCCGTCTTC
>JBEKYG010000508.1:0-4611 GCA_049511215.1 Acidobacteriota bacterium
AGGTTAAGGTTTATTTGACTAGTCTGACTAGATACTGTATTCTCGGGATATGGAATACTCGATCTACAAGGCGAAATCCCGTCTCAGCGAAGTCATGCGAATGGTCAAGGCCCGGCGCCGGGTTGTGATCACGGAACGCGGTGTGCCCATCGCAGAGATCATTCCCTACGCACAAAACAAACCCCAATCGCTGGCTGACAGAATTGCAGGGCTGGTCAAAGCGGGAGCGATCTTGCCGCATCAGGAGCCGTTTCGTCCCGAGCCGTTGATCCTCCGTGCGGGCGCAGTCGAGCGCTTTCTGCAGGAAGACAGGGAGTAGCATTTCGTGAAAGCAGCTTATATTGACACTTCGCTCGTTATCGGTATCAGGTTCCAGAAATCCCCTCCTGCAACCGTTCGCATGGTCCGGCGATATGAGCTTTTTTCGAGCGAACTTCTGATTGCCGAAGTGCTGGCATTCGGAAAGCGGGAGTCGATGGCCGAGGATCTCCTCTGGGATGCGCTCAAGGGCTTGTCCTGGATCATCCCCGATGGCTCCATTTCAGAAGCGTTGAGGCGCGTCATTCACTTCGGCTATGCGCGAGGCGCCAATCTCTGGCACTTGGCCTGCGCGTGCTATCTGAGCCCTAATCCCGGAGAGTTGGCTTTTCTGACCTTGGATGAGCAACAGCGTCAACTGGCCTCGCACCTGGGTTTCCACGCACCGCGATTGGCGCGGTCATGATCTGCGCTTCTGGGGGCCAGCTAGCTGTAATCCGATCTTGCGTGGTCGCGCAATCCAACAAATCTTCGTCGCCGAGTTTCTCTACAATAAGCTGTTTTGACCGTGCTTGTGATCAGTAGTAAACTGGCACCGGATTACCACGATGGTATGGATAATGTGCCTCCAGGATCTGGTGGGAAGCGGAGCCGGCATCGTAGAGCGTCTTCGAAAGACCGGAAAACTCATCTTGCGGAGGATCGTTTCAGAACATCAACCATGACTGTTTCAATGAATTCAATAACTTGGTGAAAAAAGGAGGGTATCAGGATGTCGGAATATCGAATCAAGGTTGCGCCCAATACAGTAGCGTATGCGGACGCGGAGAACCACAAGCTAGTAGTAGAGTTCGCCATCCCGGGAGCGCCAACAGATACTATCGATGTGAAGATCCTGGAAGACAGCATCCACCTGACAGCGCCGGCAAGGGACGTCGAGTATGTTTCAGCACTGGCTTTAGGTTGGCCCGTGAAACCTGTCAAAGCCGAAGCGACCTACGAGCACGGCCTGCTCCGAATCGAGGTGCCCTTCAAAGATCCGATGGAAGATGCTGTGAAAGTCGCCATCAAGGCAATTGGCCCGGACACCAAGGCCAAGATACCCGAAGCCTTATGACCCGTTAAATTGTTAGGCTTATAAACGAGACAAGCGGGGCTTGTTGCCCAGGTTGTCTCGTTTGATGTTACCGGGAGGCGGCGGGCAGTGCACCAAGATCTGTGAGATCTTCAGGAAGTGTGAATCTGTGGTCAACACGGCAAGCCCATGCTGCATCGCGCTTGCCGCAATCCAGATATCGTTCGTCGGCACCGGTGTTCCTGCAGCCCAAAGAGAGTTCAGAATGAAGGCATAGCGTTCCGAGGTCTCCTCATCGATCGTGAGCACTCCGGCGCGAGGGGATGCCAGAAAGCGCTGCAGATAACCCTCGTTTTTCTTGCCCTGCCGTCCTCCCCCAAACCCCGCGCGCAGCTCGCCAAGCACAATGGGATTGGCATAAATCGCGTGTGCCTGCCGGAGCCGCCGGTGGATTTCTTCGTGACCTCGGCGCAAAGCGGAATAGGCCGAAGTGTCCAACAAAAGCTCCGTCATTTCCACAGGTCTCGGTCAATGGCACGCTGTTTGGCCAGGACTTCCTCTATGGGCCGAGCCTCACGCTCGCTCCAGACCCCGGCAAGCTCATCAAGGTCATGGTACTCGGCCGCCGGCTCGGAAACGGAGACGCCGAGATGTTCCTCAAGCAGGGTCATCACGGCCTTGTTCATGCTCGTCCTTCTCGCGCCTGCGCGCTGCCGGATCGCGCGTTCGAGCTTGGGCGGAATATTTCTGAGCGTGACCGTTTTCACGAGCCGCTCCCTCATTTCTGCATCATAATGTGCAGCATAGTGATGCACATGATAGCATGAAATTCGGGGACAGTCACGGGACAGTCACCTTATTTCACCGCATAGGGTGGCACATAGCTTAAATGCGACCGACGAGTAGGAGGATGACGACGATGAGTGAGACCGGCTTTGCATTCATGGGCGGCATCCTTGCGTAGCTTAGAGGCGGTGGTGTTGTCCTTCACGATATCAATGCGCTGTAAGACTGAGCCATCAACCATTATTCATCCCGACCCCTAAGCCTTTCGCCTCGCGCCTGCTACCAGCAACGCAACCCCGCCAATCAGTGCTATTCCTCCGAGTATTGGAGGAAGGGGAATATGTTGCTGCGTTTCTTTGGTGGCATGAATCGGTCCCACGTCAAGCACCTTTTCTGTACGAGTGTAATTGATACCCTGATAGGCGAGGGCCAGCACACCCAGCACCACCAATACAATTCCAATCAAAATGATCGGTTTCATTTGTTTTATCTCCGTTATCAGGCGATCCCTCTTCGGCCTTGAATCAACCGAATCAAGACCATGATGATGGCCACTACCAACAGGATGTGGATGAATCCACCTAAAGTGTAAGCTGTGGCAAGTCCCAATAGCCACAAAGCGAGCAGAACAACGAAAATCGTCCAGATCATACTGATACTCCTCTCCGTCACCCGCTTCCCACAAGATTATGGTTGGCAGGTAGAGTCACACCCTTTATACCCGTCGGCAATCCATGTGTCAGTTCCGTATGGCTCACACGTGTGGTCAACATTGCTCATCCCCGTCAATAAGGGACAACAGCGCTGTGGCCTATGCCTCTTTTGATTCTCTTGGGCATACCTCAGGCTTTGCCGGAGGACTCGCAGAGTTCGACGGTTCTGGCACTCGCCTGCTCCACAGCGCATGTCAGGACTTTCTCTGGACACTGCCCGAAGCGCTTTGGAGTGCAGGCCTCGGCACCGCTTTGTACAGCAACAAAGCCGCGTCAAGCCGCCGCACCCCAGAGCGCGCGTCGAGGAGTTCAAATAATTCATACAGGCAGTAGGACGCGCGCTCTGTGCCAGGGCCTTTCAGTGCGAAGCACCGACCGCTTTGAGCGGTTCACAACCAAGCCTCCGGCTTTGCCGGAGTTCACTGACTACTGGAGAGGAGTTTAACCCAGCGCCGTTTGGTGCTCCAATGTGGCGGTTCTTTGGCTGGGTGCGACGTGGATTCTTACTTCGGCCCGGTGTTCCTGCCGGTCATCAACCAGGGGAATGGCATGGTCGACTCGTTCCATGCCGTCTACGGTCACAGTCATCCCGGCACTCTCGGCGACCGTTTGCAGGACGGCGATGTGATACACGGTCTCCCGATAACGGTAGTGTACCTTGAACTCCTTCCAGTCTGAGGGGAGGCACGGCGCGAAACGGAGTTTGTCCACTTCCAGCCTCAGTCCCAGGAGTGATTCTAAAATAAGCCGATACATCCATCCGGCCGACCCCGTGTACCACGTCCAGCCACCGCGGCCTATGTGCGGCGAGAGCGCGTAGACGTCGGCGGCGACGACATAGGGTTCTACACCGTAGTTCGCAACCGCCGCCGGCGTGGCCGCATGGTTCACCGGGTTGATCATGCCCAACAGTTCCCACGCGCGCCAGCTATCGCCTAAGGCAGCGAACGCCATCGCCGCCCAGATGGCTGCATGCGTGTACTGCCCGCCATTCTTTCTAACGCCTGGGACGTACCCTTTGATGTACCCGGGATTCATGTTCGACTTGTCGAACGGCGGGTCCAGGAGCTGGATCAGCGCATGATCGCGGTGCACGAGGCGCTCATCCACTGCTGCCATAGCCATGCGCGAGCGCCCGGCATCGCCCGCCCCGGATAGAACCGACCAGCTTTGCGCAATGGAATCGATCCGGCATTCGGGGTTATCGGCCGACCCGAGGGGCGAGCCGTCGTCGAAATAAGCGCGGCGGTACCACGCGCCATCCCATCCGTTCCGCTCGATATGCTGGCGCACCCGCGCCGCCTCCCACTGGCAATGTTCGGCGAAGGGACTGTCGCCATGCCCGCGGGCAACCTCCGTAAACCGTGTGAGCACTTCATAAAGGAAGAATCCCAGCCAGACGCTTTCGCCTTTGCCGCGTTCCCCCACCAGGTTCATGCCGTCATTCCAGTCACCGGAACCCATAAGGGGCAGGCCGTGCTCCCCCATGCTGAGACCTCTCAGGATGGAGCGGACGCAATGTTCATACAAACTGGCCGCTTCTTCAGACCGGCCGGGCAGATCGTAATACGAGTCCTCCTCCGCTTTTACCTGGCGGCCTTCAATAAAGTGAACGGGTTCATCCAACACCCCGGTGTCTCCTGTGCTCAAAACGTAGCGGCTTGCCGCCAACGGCAGCCAGAGGTAGTCATCCGAACAGTGCGTACGCACGCCCCGGCCCGAGGGGGGATGCCACCAATGCTGAACATCTCCCTCCTGAAACTGGCGGCCCGCGCAGAG
>JBEKYG010000509.1:0-4582 GCA_049511215.1 Acidobacteriota bacterium
GTCAGAGTTGCTTTTTCACCAGTGCCACGGGTCTCCTGAACAACGCTCTCGCATTCACTCCTGGTCTGCTCGGGTTCCCTCCCCTTCTTAAAGAGATCTAGCATTTCTACTGGTACCTTACCCTCAACGATCGAAAGGAGTCTCAATGTCTCTTCAGCATGAATTCGGACAAGATCCAAATTTCCCCTTAACTGACAGAGCCGCATCATCATGTAATGTGCGCGCCATGCGCTATCTACCATGAAGCGGTTATTTGAGAGAATAATTGCCCTTCCCAATTCTAAATAGGCAGCATCCAATAAGGCATCTGTCACTAATGATTTCCCCGGATTCGAGCAAACTTCTCCAGAGATCAATTTTTCCGCTTGCAACAGCGCGATTCTTCCCTGCAAACAATGGGCTTTAGCCTGCAAATGTATGGCTGGCATTGCTCTGGCAAGTCGAAGCGAATCCCTCGATTTCGCTGAGGCACCCTTCCAATCTTCGGCCATCAAGAGGATTTCAGCCAACTGCAGCTTTGTAAGGGCCATCTGAAATGCCCAGTGCTTTTGCGTTACTTTGGCTTCCAAGTGTTCCAACAAACCTCTTGCTTCAAGAAGACGACCCTGCTGGGCGCATATTCTTGCCCTCAGCACTTCGCCGAGGCTCGCTTCATACAGTGGGGTTTCAGAAGATATCAGTCGGGAAAGGCCATCCAAGTCGGATATAGCGCTGTCCAAACAGCCGAGTTCCACGTGCAGTGAAGCGCATAAGAGTAACGCACGTGCCCGCATATAAATCGGCAATGTTGCCAGCTCTGCAGAGGTTAGGTATTTTACTGTTTTATATGCGGCAGACCATTCCGCAGTTGCAATTTGAGTCTCAAGGAGGCACAGGATTCCAGCATAGGCCAAGTAGTGATTTTCCGTTTCCGATGCAATTTTCGCTACTCGCCCTGAATTCTCAGTAGCAGCATCAAGCTTGCCGGACTGACAGAAACATTCCGTCAAGTTGCATAGAGCCTGAGCCAGCAAGAAGAGTGATCTCGTTCGCTTCCCCGCTGATACGGCCCGCTCATGCTGCTCCAGCGCAAGTCCCAGTTTGCCAATCGCGGCCAAGTTTATGCCAAGATGAGAATATGCCATTGGCAGCAAATGATTGGCATTCAGCTTTTCGAGGATCTCAATTGCTGTCTTGGCCGCTATCACTCCTTCGTCAAAGTCACAGGCAACCCAATGCAAGCCAGATATCAGGATGTGGAGATGACCAGCAGCAATGGTGCAAGGAGAGTTCGACCGTAGGCACGAAGATCGCTTCAAAATGGCGAGAGCCTTTCGGGGTTGAGACCTATTTCCAAAGCAAAAAGCGAGCTGCGAGAGCAAGAGTGTCTCAGCAGCCTCTATGTTAAAATTAGAATTTTCTCTTAGCAGCTCCATCCCGCGTTTCGCGGCTCGTTCGGATTTTTCCATGTCACCAAGATACTGGAACGATCGTGACAGCTGGGTGTATAGCTGGACAGCAAGATGCCGTTTGTTCTTCCGGAGAGATTTCAGTTGGGCTTCCAGAATCTGGATGGCGCGTTTTGGGCTGCCAAGGGCGCAGTAAGTATCGGCAGCCTCGATGCACACTTGGCACAGCTGCTCTTCCGTCAGAAAGATCTTATGGCGGAGCAGGAACTCGTAGAACCGAAGTGCGGACTCGTTGGCAAATTCCGCCTTGCACATCCGTGCCGCCCTCAGGGCATAGCCGATCGCCTTCTCACCGCATGGCCCTTGGGTAAAATGCGTTGCCAGTTCTTGCAGGTTCTCCTGGTCGCCGTGTTGCTCTTCGAGCATCTCGCCGATTCTTCGGTGCATCCTGCGGCGTCTGCCTCCAGGCAGATCCTCAGCGATCACCTCTGAGATCAGCGCGTGGCGGAATTCGAAGCAACCGCCGCCCCCGCTAACCTCACGAATAACTTGTCTGGAGATCAGTTCCCTGAGCCGCGCCTCGAGCTCATCAGAATCCAGCGAGCTCAATGCCTGCAGCTGGTCCTTGGGAACCGCGCGCCTGATAAGGGCGAGCCATTCAGTCAGGGTGATCGCGCCGGGCGACAACTGAGCGAGGCGGTGCCTGAGAACTGTCGCCACACTCGAGGGCACTTCCAGATCCTTGAGATTCTCACTGGCGAAACGCCATTTGCCCATTTCCCGCCGCAGCAGTCCTCGGTCGACAAGATGCTTGAGAATTTCCTCGACAAAAAACGGGTTTCCGCCGCTACACTTGTGAACCCACGATCCGAGATCGCCGGCAAGCGTGGGTTCGCCTGTGATTCCGACGATCATTTCACCGACAGCCTGCGGCGGCAGCGCCTCGAGGGCCATGGTCTCCGCTCGGAGTTGCCGCGCTGACATCTCCATCAACCTTCCCAGAGGTCCCTGTTCGGCCTCTCCGGGCCGAAGGCTCGCACACAGAAAGATGGGGTGCGCAAGAATATCCGAGGTCAGATAATCGAGGACCGTGATCGTCGCTTCATCTGCCCAGTGAAAATCATGCAGCAACAGCAGCGTTGGACGATCCGACAGGAGTCTCACCACCTCCCTCGTCAGCTGGTCCCGGAAGGGGCCGGCAGCCGACCCGGACGACAACTCGAATCCCGGCGATTCCGCTACTCGGGCAGCATCATCAAACCGAAAAATCGCACTCTCGCCCGAGCTGCCGGATTCAGCGGGACGCAGGAGCGCGGCTCGTGCCAGAATTCGCCGGTAAGGTCCATAGGACCGGTCTTCGCGCGGCAGACAGCCAGCCTCGACCACTCTCCAACCCTCGAGCAGAGCCCATGTCCTCAGCTCTTCCAGACACCGAGACTTGCCCGCGCCACTCTCCCCCGTGATAAACGCGGTCCAACCGCGGCCATTTTCCCGCACTCGAGTCGCGCGCTCCTGCAAAAATGCCATCTCCTTGTCCCGGCCGACAAACCGTCCGGAGGAAAAGTAGGCTTCCGTCGACCCCGACACCGCGCCGGAATAGTCGCGGCCGCTGGCGGCGCTCAGCAGCCGAATCACGTCCTCGGCGGAGGACGGCCGCTTTTCCGGATCCTTCTCCAGCAGTCCCAGGAGCACCTGAGCAAGACCGGCGCCGTCCCTTAAGTGTTCAATTGGCCGTATGTCAGCCTTTCCCTGCAGATGTTTCTGGATGAGATAGCCTTCGTCATCGTCATCGAACGGGAGTCGGCGAGCGAGCAGCTGATAGGCGAGAATCCCGAGGGAATAAAAATCAGACCTGGGATTTTGAGAATGGCCGAGAAGAATCTCCGGAGCCGTGTAGGCCAGCGTGGCCCGGTCCCGTCTGCTCTTCCTTGTTCGCCGATCCAGTCCAAAATCCAGTACCTGCAGCTCCAGTTCACTCCCCTCGCCATCCACAAGAAAAACATTGGATGGCTTCAGGTGGCCATGCAGGATGCCGCGTGAGTGCAAAAACTGGAGAACGCGACAGATTCGAACCAGCTGCGGCAAAATCTGGTCAACACCCCAGCCGGCGGATCCCTCGAAGATCTCCACACCTTCGATAAACGGGCGGACCAGGTACGGAGTCGGCCCACGATCGAGGACACCGAAATCCAAAAGATGTACAAGACGTGGATGCCTGAAACGGCTGAGTAATGACAGTTCCGCCCGTAAGGCTGCTGTTTCTCCGTCCCAGGTGTTCAAAGTCTTGAGCGCGACCGGAGAGTCCCGCTCCATCAGATCCCGGCACAGGTAAGTGTAACCTGGCTCCCCTTGTCCAAGAAGCCGCTCGACACGGTACCGATCGCCAACAGTTGTCCCAGACTTCAGACTCACTGATGCCATCGACGCCTCGCTTCATTGTGGGAGAGGCCGGCCCTTGGAACGCTTTGAAGACGCATCCAAGGGCGAAGCCAGCCTTCGCCGGTTGCCTCGAGATCCAATAACAAATCTGGCCCTTCGCATGCGGAAGGGGGAATAGCTGACAGGCTTGAATTCTAAGCCCAAAACGGACAATCCTGATCAAGAATCGTGTGATTCAGGATCAGGGTGACGAAAAAACCCAACGCAGAGCAGCAGCTTAACCTCACGACCGCCACCGAATGTGACCACGAAACGCAGGCAATACCGGAAAAACCCTTCGCGTTTTTAGTGCATATCGTGGTTGCTGTTCCACTGCTGAAGATTATGCTAAAACGATCTTCGGATTTGCCGTGCGAAGAATAGGACATTCTCGACAAGCTGGGCCGCCAATCTTCGCGGTAGATCCAAGCTTGTTCTTGACACCGGGATAGAATTCCCCGAAACTTCGCCCATGCTCTCAAAATCGAAGTTAGTCCTTGCCTCTGCCATCTGTCTGATGGCTTGTATGCTGGCGCCGCATCCCGCGCCTGCACAGCAACAAGAAACTGTCGACTATCTGATACGTTCGGAACTGAGCGGTACCCGCGGTGGTGATTTGGTCGCATCGATCAGCACGGATCCGGCAACCTTCAATCCCATGTTCACCCGCGCAGTGGCGAATGCACTCGTCACGGGACCGCTTTCGGCGGACCTGTTTCACATCAACCGGACCACGTATCAGCTCGAGCCCTCCCTGGCTATCGGCTGGGAGGTCG
>JBEKYG010000510.1:0-4579 GCA_049511215.1 Acidobacteriota bacterium
AACTCGCGTCAAGGCCGAATAGTGACGGCAGCGTGACCAGATGGTGTTTGCTCGAATTGTCGACCACGTCCACCACGGTCACGTCAGTTTTACCTGGGTGCAGCCTGGTGCCTCGGCCGATCATCTGAGTATAGAGCAGAGCCGACTTTGTGGGCCGCGCCAGGACGATCCCGTCCACTGCCGGTTCGTCGTACCCTTCGGTAAGCACCATGCAGTTGGTCAAAACCTGAACCCGGCCGGATGAGAACGCGGCCAGGGTCTTGCCGCGCTCGTCTGGCGGCGTGTCGCCGGTGACGGGCGCCGCCGTGATCCCATAGTGCCTGAATGCCGCGGCGAGGGCGAGCGCGTGGGCAACGTCGACGCCGAACACCAGCGTCCGGCGATCCGGCACCAGCTCGCGAAAGGCTTTGACCACCAGTGCGTTGCGGCTTTCGATATTGACTGCATTGGACAATTGCGAGACAACGAAATCACCCATGCTGGTCTTGACTCGCGACAGATCGATGCCGGTCTCGACCCGATAACCCGCCACCGGGGCCAGATAACCGGCGTGCATCATCTCGGGTATGGTGCGCGAGTAAGAAATTTCGTCAAAGATGGCGTCGAGCCCGATCCCATCGCTGCGCTTCGGCGTTGCCGTAAAGCCTACGAGGAGTTTTTTCGTATCGGATTGCCTCAGTCCCAGGTACTCGACGATGCGGTGGTAACTTTCGGCGGTTGCGTGGTGCGCTTCATCGATCACGACAATCGAGAACTGATCGGGATCGAGCCCGGCGAGGCGTCGAGACCCACGGCGGCCGACGGTTGGAACCGAGGCGACCACGACATCGCTGCTTTCCGATGCGCTTTGCCCGGCTTGCTCGATCCCCACCTTGAGCGCGGGATTGGCCGCAAGCAGTTTGTCACGAGCCTGATTGAGCAGCTCCGCGCGATGGGCAAGGATGAGCATGCGCCGCTTCATGCGGAAAAACGACGGGAACTGGGCGAAGATGACGGTCTTGCCGGTGCCGGTTGGAAGGCAGATGAGTTGACGCCGCACGCCCGCCTTGTAGCGATTGAAAATCGCAGCGAGGCACTCGCGTTGGTAATCGCGCAGATTGATTTGCGCTCGCATGACGTTGAGTATACCCCATCCCCACGGATCCTCCCGGCAGGAGCTGAACCTGACTGCCGAGCTTGCCCGCGCTAAAAACCCTGGGACCTCACCATGGCGGTCCGACTTGTCACTCCGATCTTGCGCTTCTCAGAACCAGGCGAGGGATGCGTGCCGCCCGTTGCAGCTCCGGGAAAAAGGCGGTTCTCTCAATAAAAACGCGGCTGCGAAAGGCATGCAAAAGAACGCGTGCCGACTTTCTTGCTCTTGGCCTCGGGAAGGCGCTATTCGGCCTGTCCGGCCACTTGTGAGAGCCAAATCTTCCCCATATTCGAGGCTATCGGATGGTGAAGGATTTCGGATCAACTTGCTGATTGTGCGCTATCCCCGTGACTGTGAAACTCCAAAGGGTCATGACGGTGGCGTTCTGAGCTTCGATCGTCAAGTCCAGCTTGATCGCCAGGGGCAAGGCCAATCCATCGACCTCTTTGAAGTGATCGAAGACCTCCGAAAGGGTATAGATCGTGTCCTGTTGGGATGAGGATTGGGTCGGGTCTGAGGCCATGCCTGCGGCCGGACCATGTGATATTGCGTGCGGACATGCCTGAAGGTCTCGGGATCAAAGTACAAGGCAACCTGAAGATCACCCGGGTTTTTTTTGGCCTTATACTTTACTTCGTGCAGCTGTCTGCCTTCGATTTTTCTTAGTCCCGAATAGTCCAGCTTGGCCTGCCGCGCATCGAGGTCAAGCAGTGGCCACGCAGTGGAGAGAACCCCGCCCAGAAGACCTTCTCTTGCGATGACATCATAGGAATAAAGGAAAGTCGAGAGCGAAGACCGCCGGCCTGGCCGCACCTGGCCGGCATCCACCCTTTCGCCGTTGAAGACAATCTGCTCCCCCGGATAGTCGGACGAACCGAATGTGAAGGCCAAACGCAACTTTCGGCCTTCAGACAGCAGCTGACCTTTGCCGAAAATCGTTCCCTGCCCCCCGACGCGAAGAACCACTTCGGCGGTGCCGCTTGCGAGCCGGCTTTTTATCGACGCGCGTGCTTCTGCGGTGCCGATCGACCCAAGATGTTTGGCCACGACTTCTTCCACTTTCAACTTTTGTTCTCTCGCGGGAAGAGCTGTTGCACACAGATAGAAGATTAGAACTAGTGGGGCCAACACCCAGAGAGTTTCTTGCCTTGATTTCCTTTTCATGGGATTTCCGGCTCTCCAGAATGGAATGGCGATAGCAGTCCACGACAGCAATAGCGCATTTCTTCGACTAACGCAAGGGCGTTAGGACTGCCAATAGGACGGCCTAGTTTGTGAAAAGGATCATTTTTCGCGGCCTTCCGATCTCATAGCGTGACAAAAAAATGCCCGCAGACGTCTTCCCGACGCTGCGGGCATTTTCATTCACTACTCAATCCCGCTCAGAAATTAATCTTCATTCCGAACTGCATCGTGCGCGGGTCGCGAGTAGTTCCAATCTGACCGAACGCCGTTCTCGTCACATTCAAGCTGGTAAAGCCTCTAAAGTTCGTGCGGTTGAAAATATTAAATACTTCAACCCGCAACTGCATCCGAATGTCTTCCCGGATACGCACATTTTTCGACAACGTAAAATCTACGCGCTTCGTCGGGGGTCCATTGATGATGCCGCGTTCCGCGGTTCCGGGAGTGTTAGGCAACCCGGTCGAGCCGGCGCCTGTATTGGGTGGGTTCGTCTGGAAACAGGAGGTGTTGAACCACTGCGTAAATGTGTGTGGCGCATTCTGATTGGGATCACAAAGAAGATTCGGGCGCGCCGTCGGTCCGGCATTAATCAGCCCAAGACCGGCGTAATCGAGACTCGAAGTTGCCGGGCTTAACGGCAGTCCCGAGTTGTAGGTAATGATCCCTGACGCCTGCCATCCGCCCAGGGACTTGCCTACAAAACCCTGCTGGGTGTGGAAGAACGGAACCTCATAAACATAGTTGAGGGTAAGCACATGCGTTCGGTCCAGCGTTGCCCGCTGATAGTCACTTCGCAAGTCATCGGTATCTTGCGGATAACCTGATCGATCATTCGGGCTGTCCGTCAAATTTTTCGACCAGGTATACGCCAGGTTCACCTCTGACCCGCTCTCGAAACGTTGCTGCGCCGAAACCTGCAAGCTATGGTAGTTCGAGTCATACCGCGGCTGGATCATGCCGATGGACCGCCAGCCTCAGTAAGGTCGAAGCTGATCCAAAATCAAAAGGCCGGTATACGTTGTGATTCCGACCACGTTGGGGTTTCCAGTCGCCGCGGCCGTATTGCGGAATGCGTAGCCGGCGGTCTGGCACGGAACCAGAGTCGGCGCTGGGGTCTGACCGTAATAGTTGTTGCCGGGCGCACAAATGGAGTTCAGGGCTTTCCCTGGCGGCAGGTGGTTCAGTTCGGTAATACCAATCAGATGGGTTCCCTTCGAGCCGTAATAACCTAATATCCATCAAACGAATTTGGAGGGCACTTATGTTGTGACGTTTTTGCAGTCCGGAACCGTCGCCATGGGCACCTATGTTGCATCCCGTATCAAGTAGATATTGAGATCCGCCCTCCCTTCCCGGCCGCCCCCGATTGCCCGCGCGCTGCTGGAGCGCGAGATCGACAAGCTGTGAGCGGCGGAGATGCTTGGCACCGCTGGCGTCAGACGACTGTAGAAATTCCGTTCCCGGAGCGCCGTTTAGGCGTAAACTGCCGTTTGCGATGGAATGGGTCCCTGCGCTGTTGCCCCAGACGGGGGAGGTCCGCCTGAGACCGACATATCCGAAGAAGGAGCTGCCGTTTTACGACTGGTCAAGACCCGCAAAAGGGACTCAATCATCCTCGCGCAACAATCTACTGAAAGGATTAGACCATGAAACGTGTTGGCATAGTAACACTGGCCCTTGCGGTGTTCTGTTTATCAGTAGTTATCGCTGAAGCCCAATCACAGCAGAGCGCACCGGCCTCAAGCCTCATCAGCAAGTCCACCAAGGCTGTTGGTTATCAGGTTGGGGGTGGCTCGACCAAGGTCGACCTGAAGGGAACAAAATTGATGCCTCAAGCCAATGGCGGAGCCAAAGTCGAGGCTCAAGAGGGCATAACCAACATTGAAGTTGACATCAAGGGCCTGGAGCAGCCCTCGAAGCTGGGCACGGAGTTTCTGACTTATGTGCTGTGGGTCGTATCTCCGGATGGACGCACCAGCAATATAGGGGAAATTCTGATCAACGAGAAGGGACAAGGCAAGCTGCAAGCTACCACGCAATTGCAGACGTTCTCACTGATTGTCACGGCCGAACCCTACTTTGCGGTGCGCCAGCCCAGTGAACTGATTGTTCTGGAAAATGTGGTGCGGAAGGGGACGAAAGGGAAGATTTTCCCGGTCAACGACTACAAGCTGATGAAGCGGAGCCAGTACCAGAAGATGGGGAACCCTCTGGCGCTGGCACTCGATCTGAGGAACGTCCCCCTGGAGATGTATGAAG